>NZ_JAXMNY010000008.1 GCF_034670185.1 Nisaea sp. | reverse complement strand
AGCTGGACCGGGGCGCCCTTGCCATCCCGGCCGGTGAGGACGTGACCAAAGAGGCGGGTCCGGTGACATATGTCACGGACACGGAGAGGGAACTGGCTGCACTGTGGTCGGACCTGCTCGGCGGCGGGTCGTTCCGGCCCGAGGACGGGTTCTTCGCGGTCGGTGGCCACTCGCTGCTCGGCGTCCGTCTGGTCGCACAGATCAGGCAGCGCTTCGGTGTCTCACTGCCGCTAAGAGCCGTTTTTAGCGAGCAACGCCTTAATGACATGGCGGCCGCGATCGATGCGCTGCAATCCTCCGTCGCCGATCATCCGGAGCCGAAAGTGTGGGCGGACGATATCCGCCCGGCATCACGCATGCAGGCGCGCCTTGCCCTGATGGACCGGATCGACGGTTCCGGCATCGCCTATACCGTGCCGATCGTGACCCTGTTCGAGGGCGTGCCGGACGCAACGGCCCTGCAATCCGCCCTGCGATCCCTTGCAGAACGGCATGAACCGCTGCGCACCGCGATTCGGATCGGCGAGAAGGTAGACGCTGTTCTGTTGCCGCTGGATGCGATCCGGCTCGAGTGCGAGACACGCCCGCTCGCTGATCGTGACGCGGCACGGGAGCAGACGGCGGAAGCCGCACGTCTGCTTGCACAACAGCCCTTCGACCTTGAAAACGAAGTGCCGTTGCGTGCCACATTGCTCGATTTCGGCGGTGCGCGTTCCGCGCTCATTCTGATCGCACATCACAATGCGGTCGACGGTCACTCCGTGCCGGTTCTGCTGGATGATCTTGCCGCGTTCTATGACGCAGTCCTGAAAGGCGTGACGCCGGATCTTCCGGATCTGACGATCTGTTACGCCGACTGGGTGTCCTGGCGCGAGGGGCCGGGCCAGGACGCGCGCGATGCAACCGCGTTGACCCGTGCGGGTGAAGCACTGGATGGCGCGCCGCCGTTGCTCGACCTGCCGACGGATCTTACCCGTCCGGCCCAGCGCAGCCATCGCGGCGATGTTGCGGCGTTTCCCATAGACGCCGATCTTGAAGCGTCCATCCGGGAGCGGGCACAGGAGCTTTCGACAACACCCTTCGCCCTGATGGTGACGGCCTATGCGGTGCTGCTGGCCCGCACCGCCGGAACCGACGATCTCGTTCTCGGTGTGCCGTTCGACGGGCGCGAAATCCCGGAGGCGGGAGGCCTCGTTGGATTCTTTGCCGATACGGCCGCAATCCGCGTCACCCTCGACGATGATGCTGACCCGGCCCGGTTGATCGGGCGCGTCCATGACGAGCTCGCCCGCGCCCTGTCCGATGCGGCGCCGCTCGACAAACTGATCGAAGCGATGGACCTGAAACGCGATACCAGCCGGACGCCGCTGTTCCAGGCCATGATCGCCTATAACGAGGAAGAGCAGCCATCTGTTCGCTTTGGCGCGCTTATGGCTGAGCCGCTCATGGTGCATCCGGGCACGGCCAAATTCGATCTGCAGCTGCAAATAATTCGGCAAGCTGACGGTCTGACGGCGGCGCTTGAATATGCGACCGATCTGTTCACCGAGAGCACGGCGACCGCCCTTGCCTCGCGTTATTCGCGTGTTTTGTCGTGGTTGGCGTCTGGTGGTGCTGGGTCTGCTTCGTCTGTTCCTCTGGTGGACGCTTCGGAGCGTGGGTGGCTTCTTGATGGTGTGAACGCGACGGCGCGGG
>NZ_JAXMNY010000007.1 GCF_034670185.1 Nisaea sp. | reverse complement strand
GCCCGCACCCGATCCCATTCCGAACTCGGCCGTGAAAACCCTCCGCGCCAATGGTACTGCGTCTTAAGGCGTGGGAGAGTAGGTCGCCGCCAGGTCATCTACGAACAAGAAAAAAAATCTTAACCTCTGAACAGATCCAATAAAGCCCCGTGAACAGTTGTTCGTGGGGTTTTTCTTTGCGTCCAGGGCCGCTTAGAATTGATGAGTTGGCCCGATAATCGCCGGAGTGCTGAGGGTGACTGGTTCGGTTCTTGCCGGCTTGGGGCTATTGCTCCAGGGCACGGCTTTGATGACCGACGCGCTCACCTCGCTATCCGTCAGGCTCTGCATTTCGGGAAATGAAATAAGATCGAAATAACAATGCCCTGACTAGATATAATCTGTGTTGCTGGGCAATGTTTTCCGGCGATGTAGGACGTCGGTAGCGGGTGTTGTGGCTGACTTGTCGTGGATCGCCCTTGCAATCGAGAGCCGTATAAAAAAGCCAGGCCGTTCAATGACGGCCTGGCTTTAACACTGCGAAACACCTAGGAAATCAGACCACGGTCCGGACCCTGTTCAGGAAGTCGCCAACGACCGATCTGAGGGACTCTGCCTGTTCCGACAGCTCACTCGCGGCGCCATTGACCTCGTGAGCCGTGCGATTGGTTTCCTGCGCGGACGCTGTTACAGCCGTGATGTTTTCCGTCACTTCGGATGTGCCCGCCGACGCCTGCTCGATATTGCCGGCAATTTCCCGGGTTGCGGCGGATTGTTCTTCCACAGCGGCTGAAACGGCTGCATTCGCTTCGCTGATCGTGTTTACCTGGGTCGAGATTTCGCGAATACCCGTGATGGTATGTTTACTCGCCTCCTCGATACTCCGGACGAAGCCGTTGATCTCCTCAGTCGCCCCGCTGGTCTGGTTGGCCAGCGCCTTGACCTCGTTCGCGACCACGGCAAAGCCTTTCCCGGCTTCCCCGGCCCGCGCGGCCTCGATGGTGGCGTTGAGCGCAAGCAGGTTGGTCTGCTCGGCGATCTCGCTGATGATCTTGAGGGAGCCGACGATGTTCGCTGTTGCCTGTTCCAGGCTGTCAACGCGCTGGGTCACCTGTCCCGTCAGCTCGGCGGCGTCGTTGGCGACGCTTGAGGCGTGCGAGACCTGCTGGCTGATTTCCGTGATCGAGGACGAAAGCTGCTCCGAGGCAGAGGCAACGGACTGGACATTGACCGAGGCTTCCTCGGCGGCGGCAGCGACGGATGTCGCTCTCTCGCTCGTATCGGAAGCGATATTCTGCATCGATTCAGAAGAGGACATCAGCTCGGTCGACGCGGAGGCGACAGTCTCGACGATGCTCTGAACGGTCGCCTCGAAAGCGGCGGTCGCGCCGGAAAAATCCTGGACGCGCTTGTCCATCGAGGAAAGGGCGCTGTTGACCGAGCGGGACGCATTCAGGAAGTCTCCCTGCATCCCGGTCTCGATGATCTTGCGGTAGTACTTGTTCTCGCTGACATGGGACATGCAGGCTGCGGATTCCCGGAGGTAGGAGTCGCAGCGATCGACGAGATCGTTGACCAGATGGAGCAGTTCCGCAGTCTCGGAGTTTCCGGAGATCTGGGTGATCCGCTGATTGAAATCACCTTTTACGAGCTTCTTTAGGACGGGAATGGCGGCCTTGACGTCCTTGCTGCTGGCTGATCCGAACATCTAAACCCCCAATGCAAACATGAGCTCGTTGAATGACATGTCCTTCGAGCGAAGAAGATCGAGGACATGCTTTTCGCCTGCGGCCAGGGCATCCTTCGGGCTGCCGGCGCTGCGTTCTATCTTGAGAAGTTGGGTGTAGAGCGGCTGGATATGCTCGCGGATCACATCACTGTTCGGCGCGCGCCGGTTACTGTGGTAGCCGATGATCGACTTGTTCGCACCCCAGTTCGGGGTGACATGGGCGAGGACCCAGTAGTGATCGCCGTTCTTTGCCCGGTTGTTCACATAGGCGAAGATCTCGTCTCCGCCCTTGATGGTGTCCCACAACAGTTTGAATACCGTGCGCGGCATTTCCGGGTGCCGGATGATGTTGTGCTGGGCGCCGATGCATTCGGCGGGCGTGTAACCGGCGAACTTGTAGAATGTGCGGTTCGCGTAACGGATTTTTCCGGAGGCATCCGTCTTGGTGACGATCAACTCATCCGGCGCCAGCGATCGCTCGACACGGGTTAGAGACGCGTTTTTATTGTGCATTTAACACCTGTCAGTATTGAAGCAAGCCGCGCCCCGCGTCGGGAGCGGCAGCGATAATCCAAGGAACCAGGGGGTAAGGCAGAAGGTCAGAATGTGACGGCATGCATAGCCGGTGAGGCGGAAAATTGGAAGGCAGATGATGGAGAGGGATGTTTTGTCGCAATTTCTTCATCGCGGTTTAGGCCTCCAGATTGCGAGGCGCCCGACCGTGCGTCGCGCGGAAAGCGCGGGTGAAAGCGCTCGGATCGGAATAGCCGCAGCGCAGGGAGATCTCCGCAATCGAGAGATCGCCGTCACGCACCAGCCGAAGGGCTTCCGCCATGCGGAGCTGACGGTAGACGGTCCTTGGCGTTGCCCCGAAGGCCCGGCGGAAGCGGACTTCGAGATCGCGTTGCCGGCATCCGGCGGCGCGGGCCAGATCAGCAACAGATAACGGTGTTTCCAGATTGCCCCGCATCACTGTCAGCGCCCTTTGCACCCGGCGGTCACCTGGCGTCGGTCCACCGCGCGCGCCGGCACTCTCGTCTCCTTGCATGAAAAGCCCGGCGATCTCGATTGAGACTGCGGCGCCATGTGTTGAGGCAATCAGGTGCTGCATCAGTTCGAAGGCGGTCGTGGCGCCGCCGGCGCTCATCCGGTCGCGATCGACGATCCAGCGCTCCCGGCGCGCGGTCACCTCCGGGAAACGCTCGGAGAACCGGTCGAACTCGTCGAAATGGATGGTCGCACTGTAGCCGTTCAGCAGCCCCGCTTCCGCCAGCAGCCAGCTTCCGGCATCAAGCCCGGCCAGGGTCTCGAACCGGCGCGCTGCCGCCCGGAGTGCGTCGAGGCAGGCGGGTGTGCCGAAGGTTCGGTAGGCATAGCTTGGCAGGATAAACAATGCATCTCCGCCCGGCACGTCCGACAGTTTGCCGTCGGGCATCAGCTGCATGCCGCTTGATGAGGTGACTGGCTCGCCATCCAGGCTGAGAAGCCGCCAGCGATAGGCCGTGCGGCCGAGCGCATCGTTCGCCGCCCGCATCGGCTCGACGGTGTTGGCGAGGCAATAATTGGAAAAGCGGTTGAACAGCAGGACCGCGATTTCCTGGGTGCCGTCGCTCTGATTGATCCAAATGGGCATGATAATGAGCTAAAACGGCATGATGGTCCCTGTCAACGCATCCTAGGCTGATGTTGATTGAAAGACTGCTTTTGGGAGATCGCGATGCCGCTCGACATGAACCGTGAGGTTTTCATTACCTGTGCCGTAACAGGTTCCGGAGGCACGCAGGATCGCAGCCCTCATGTGCCGCGGAGTCCTCAGCAGATCGCTGAGAGCGCGATCGCGGCGGCAAAGGCAGGCGCGGCCGTGGTGCATTGCCATGTGCGCGATCCTGAAACCGGCGCGCCGGCGCGTGATCTGAAGCTCTATCGCGAACTGACGGACCGTATTCGCGACTCCGAGGTCGACGTGGTGCTGAACCTGACCTCCGGCATGGGCGGGGATCTGGTGTTCGGCAGCCCGTCCCAGCCGCTGCCGTTGATTGAGGGCACGGACATGATCGGTGCCGAGGAGCGGGTTGCCCACATCGCCGAGTGCCTGCCGGAGCTCTGCACGCTCGATTGCGGCACGATGAATTTTGCTGAAAAAGACTACGTCATGACCAACACCCCGGGCATGCTCGAGGCGATGGGCTCGATGATGACGAAGCTCGGTGTGAAGCCGGAGATCGAGGCTTTCGATACAGGCCACCTCTGGCTCGCCAAGAAACTGGTTGATGACGGTGTGCTGGAAAGCCCCGCCCTGGTGCAGCTCTGCATGGGCGTGCCGTGGGGCGCGCCGGACGATCTGAACACGCTGATGGCCATGGTCAACAACGTGCCGGCGGACTGGAACTGGTCGGCCTTCGCTCTCGGGCGTCACCAGATGCCCTATGTTGCGGCTTCTGTGCTGGCGGGCGGTAACGTCCGGGTCGGCCTGGAAGACAATCTCTGGCTTGCCAAGGGACAGCTTGCGACCAACGCTCAGCTTGTCGAGAAGGCGGTCACCATCATCGAAAATCTCGGTGCGACTGTGATTGGGCCGGACGCCGTCCGCAAGAAACTCGGCCTCGTGAAGCGGGCGCCGAAATGAGCACTGCACGCAAAACGGCCGCCATTATTGGCGGCGGCGTCATTGGCGGTGCCTGGGCGGCGCGCTTCCTGCTGAACGGCTGGGATGTGCGGCTGTTCGATCCGGATGCGGAAGCCGAGCGCAAAATGGCGGAGGTGCTGGGCAATGCCCGGCATGCCCTGCCGATGCTGTATGAAACGGCGCTCCCGGCGGAAGGCGCGCTGAGCCATGTCGAGACCATTGCGGATGCGGTCACCGGTGTTGACTGGATCCAGGAGAGCGTACCCGAGCGGCTTGACCTGAAACACAAGGTTTTCGCGGAGATCGAGGCGGCCACCGGTGTGCAGACGCCGATCGGCTCTTCTACTTCCGGCTTCAAACCCTCGGAGCTGGGTGAGGGGGCTGTAAATCCGGGACGTATCTTTGTCGCCCATCCGTTCAACCCGGTCTATCTGCTGCCGCTGATCGAAGTGGTGCCGGGGCCGGGGGCGGACCTCGGAGTGATCGAGAAGGCCGAGGGCCTGTTGCGTTCCGTTGGTTGCTACCCGCTTCGGGTCCGGGCCGAGATCGACGCCCATATCGCCGACCGCTTCCTCGAAGCTGTCTGGCGCGAGGCGCTCTGGCTGGTGAAGGACGGTGTCGCGACCACCGAAGAGATCGACAATGCGATCCGCTACGGTTTCGGCCTGCGCTGGGCGCAGATGGGCCTGTTCGAGACATACCGGATTGCTGGCGGCGAAGCGGGCATGGCCCACTTCATCGCCCAGTTCGGCCCGTGCCTGCAATGGCCCTGGACCAAGCTGATGGACGTGCCGGAGCTGACCGACGATCTGGTGAAACAGATCGCGGACCAGTCCGACGCCCAGTCCGGCGCACTGTCTATCCGTGAGCTGGAAAGGCTGCGGGACAACAACCTCGTCGCCATGATGCGGGCTCTGAAAGGTCAGGGCGCAGCTGTCGGCAAACTGATCGCCGAACATGAAGACACGCTGGCCAAACCGGCGGCTGAAGGCGCACTGGTGCGCTCAGTCGACCGGATCGTCCCGGTCGACTGGACGGATTATAACGGCCACATGAACGAGAGCCGCTATGGCCAGGTCTTCTCGGACGCGGCCGACGCGATGATGAAGCTGGTCGGCGCCGATGCCGCCTATATCGACAGCGGCAAAAGCTATTTCACGGTCGACAGCCGCATCCGCTACCTGAACGAAACCCTCGCCGGTCAGCGCATCCATGTCGACAGTCAGGTGCTTGAAGGCAAGGGCAAGAAGTACCGCGTCTTCCACCGCATGAAGAACGAGACGGGCGAGGAACTGGCGACGGGCGAGCAGCTCATGATCCATGTGGATCTGACAACCCGCAGCTCCTCCGTGCCGGATGCGTCCGTTCTGGAAAAATTGGAAGCCCTCGCGGCGACCCATGCCAAGCTGCCGCAACCGGATCCTTCGGAGGTGCTCTGATGCATTTCGGGCTGACAGAAGAGCAGGAGATGATCGTCTCCACGGTGCGGGGTTTCGTTGAGAACGAGATCTACCCGCATGAGGCAGAGGTCGAGCGGACTGGCGAGGTCCGCCCCGAGCTGGCCGAGGCGATCAAGCAGAAGACCCTCGATCTTGGCTTCTACGCCTCGAACTTTCCCGAAAGTGTCGGCGGCGGCGGATTGAGCCATCTTGAGTTCGCGCTGGTCGAGCGCGAGCTTGGCCGCGGTTCCATGGCGCTGACCCATTTCTTTGGCCGTCCGCAGAACATTCTGATGGCCTGCAAGGGCGACCAGATCGAGCGTTACCTGACTCCGGCGGTCAAGGGCGAGCGGATGGATGCGCTGGCCATGACGGAGCCGGGAGCGGGCTCGGACGTGCGCGGCATGACCTGTGCTGCGAAGCGGGACGGTGGCGACTGGGTGCTGAACGGCAGCAAGCATTTCATCTCCGGCGCCGACCATGCGGATTTCATCATCGTCTTCGTGGCGACCGGTGAGGACGACACCCCGCGCGGCCCGAAGAAGCGGATCACCACTTTCCTGGTGGACCGGGGCACGCCGGGCTTCACCATCCGCGACGGATACAAGTCCGTCAGCCACCGCGGCTACAAGAACATGATCCTCGAATTCGACGATTGCCGTCTGCCGGATGCCCAGGTTCTGGGCGAGGTCGATGGCGGGTTCGAGGTAATGAACGAATGGCTTTACGCTACCCGTATCACGGTCGCCACCATGGCCGTCGGCCGGGCCCGGCGCTGTTTCGACATGGGGCTTGCCTATGCCGCCGAGCGCAAGCAGTTCGGTCAGGCCATCGGCAAGTTCCAGGGCATCAGCTTCCAGCTCGCGGACATGATCACGGAGATCGATGCGGCCGACTGGCTGACACTCGCGTCGGCCTGGAGGCTCGATCAGGGGCTGCCTGCAAACCGGGAGATCGCCAGCGCCAAGGTCTATGCCTCGGAGATGCTGGCCCGGGTGACGGATGCCACCCTGCAGATCTATGGCGGCATGGGTCTGATGGACGATTTCCCGATCGAGCGGTTCTGGCGGGATGCCAGGGTCGAGCGGATCTGGGACGGCACGTCTGAAATCCAGCGTCACATCATCAGCCGGGAACTTCTCCGGCCGCTGGGCGCCTGACGCCGCATGTCATCGGCTCTTGAACGGCTGCTCCGGCCTCAATCCATCGCGGTGATCGGGGGCGGCGCCTGGTGTGCCAATGTCGTTGCCGAATGCCGCAAGATCGGCTTCGAGGGGGCGCTCTGGCCGATCCATCCAAAGCGGGTGGAGATCGCGGGCGCTCCGACTTACGCTTCGATTGCCGATCTGCCGGACGCTCCTGACGCCACCTTTATCGGCATCAACCGCCATGCCACCGTCGATGCGGTGGCGGAGCTGTCGGAGATGGGCGCGGGCGGTGCCGTCTGTTTCGCCAGCGGTTTTCGCGAGGCGGACAGGGAGACCGGTGACGGTGCGGCCCTGCAGGAAAAGCTGCTGGAGGTCGCGGGCGACATGGTCCTGCTCGGCCCGAACTGCTATGGGCTGATCAATTATCTCGACGGTGCGGCGCTCTGGCCGGACCTGCATGGCGGAAAGCCGGTCGACCGTGGTGTCGCCATTGTCGCCCAGTCCTCCAACATCGCGATCAATCTGACCATGCAGCGGCGCGGCTTGCCGCTTGCCTATGTCGTGACCGTCGGCAATCAGGCACAGACCGGTTTCGCCGAAGTCGGTATGTGTCTGCTGGATGACCCCCGGGTGACGGCACTTGGTCTTTATATCGAGGGTGTGGGAGATCTACGGGCTTTCGAGACACTGTCGGAGAAGGCGCGCACACTCGGTAAACCTATCGTGGCGCTGAAGGTCGGCCGATCCGAGGAAGCGCGCACGGGAGCTGTCTCTCACACGGCCTCCCTCGCGGGAAGCGATGCGGGCGCGTCAGCGCTGCTTGAGCGGCTTGGCATCGCAGAGATCCGAAGTCTACCGGCCTTGCTGGAGTCCCTGAAGCTGCTGCATGTGACGGGCCCCCTGCCTTCGAACAGGATCGCTTCCATGTCCTGCTCCGGCGGTGAGGCCAGCCTGATGGCCGACACGGGCCTGTCGCGCGGCGTGGTCTATCCGCCGCTGGAAGACGGGCAGCGGGCGGATCTTGCCGAGAGCCTCGGGGCGAAAGTGACGCTCGCCAACCCGCTCGATTACCACACCTATATCTGGGGCGACGAAGCCGCCATCGAACGGACCTTTACGGCCATGATGCAGGGCGGCAGCCTTGCTCTCGGGATCGTGGTGCTCGACTTTCCGAAGGTGGAGCTCGGTGGGGCGGCCGAATGGGATCAGGTGATCCGCGCGGTCCACAAGACGATGACGAACAGCGGAAAGCCGATGGCGATCGTGGCGTCGCTGCCGGAGAACCTTCCCGAAAAGGTGGCGGAAACCCTGTTTGACCTGGGTATCGTGCCATTCACCGGCATGGATGAGGCCTTGACTGCGATTGCCGCCGCGGCCTGGCTCGGGGCGGATCACGTGCGTGCTGAGCCACTGCTTCTTCCCGGGGTGCCGGAGCACCTACGTACTTATGCGGAGCGGGAGGCGAAAGACGCTCTGGCCCATCACGGCCTTTCCGTGCCGAAAAGCATCGAAGCATCGGATGCGGAAAGTGCGGTGACCGCCGCTGGAGAGATTGGTTTTCCCCTAGTGTTGAAAGGCCTCGGGATTGCGCACAAGACTGAGGCGGGCGCTGTCCGGATCGGGCTCACAAGTACCGAAGAGGTGAGGGCGGCCGCTGACGCCATGCCGACTGAGCAGTTCCTTGTCGAGCGGATGGTCTCGGGAGCGGTTGCGGAATTGCTGGTCGGCGTGACGCTGGATCCGGCGCATGGTTATTTGCTGACGCTTGCCGCCGGCGGCGTGCAGACGGAGATACTGAAGGACAGCGTGACCCTGCTGCTGCCTGCGTCGGACACGGAGATAGAGGCGGCGCTGGACAGGCTGCGCATCGCGCCGTTGCTGGATGGTTATCGCGGGGCGCCACCCGCAGACAGGGCTGCGATTGTCGCCGCCGTGCGGGCGGTACAGGATTTCGTAGCCGCCCAGGATGGGCGGGTCAGCGAAGTGGAAATCAACCCGCTGCTCTGTTTGCCAGAGGGCGCGGTTGCAGTGGATGCCCTGATCAGGATGGGAGACGACAATGAGTGAAGGCCCGATTAAGACCCGGCGCGATGGCCATGTGCTTGAAGTCACGCTGGACCGGCCCAAGGCGAACGCTATCGATCTCGCGACCAGCCGGATCATGGGGGACACTTTCGCCGCCTTCCGTGACGATCCGGAACTGCGGGTCTGCATCGTCACCGGAGCGGGCGAGAAGTTCTTCTGCCCGGGCTGGGATCTGAAAGCGGCGGCGGCAGGCGATGAAGTTGATGGCGATTACGGCGTCGGCGGCTTTGGCGGTCTGCAGGAACTCCGTGGTCTGAACAAGCCGGTGATCGCGGCTGTGAACGGGATTTGCTGCGGTGGCGGGCTGGAACTGGCGCTTTCCGCCGATATCATCCTCGCCGCCGATCATGCGACCTTCGCGCTGCCTGAAATCCGCTCCGGTACCGTGGCCGACGCGGCGACGGTGAAGTTGCCGAAACGCATTCCTTATCACATTGCGATGGAAATGCTGTTCACCGGGCGCTGGATCGAGGTTGAGGAGGCTGCACGCTGGGGGCTTGTGAACCATGTCTACCCTAGCGCGTCCCTGATGGACGAGGCGCGGGCACTTGCGAAGCATCTGGCCGATGGGCCGCCGCTGGTCTTCTCCGCCATAAAGGAGATTGTCCGAGAGGCAGAGGATATGACCTTCCAGGACGCCATGAACCGGATCACCAAGCGCCAGTTCGAGACTGTAGACCGGCTCTATTCATCGGAAGACAATCGGGAAGGCTACACCGCCTTCGCCGAAGGCCGCGATCCGGTCTGGAAGGGGCGCTGACGCGGCTTTATTCGTCCCGTAGTCGGCTCTCGGCGATCTGGCCGGTGGATTCCAGGATCGGATAGGCCACCGAGGTGATGTGGCTGTTGATCCGTTTCAGGTCGCGCAGCACGTCGAGATGCAGGGAGGAGCTGTTAAGAGACTCTGTCTTGCCGTCCCGGATACGATTGTAGTGCGCTTCGGAAAACTTCTGCTCCAGCTCGCGGATATGGACCTTCTGCTCCATCAGGCGTCTGGCCAGGCGCGGGTCCCCTGTCATGAAGATACTGAGCGCCAGCTTGAGGTTGGACAGCACGTCGCTGTGCAGGGCTTCCAACTCCTCTAGCCCGTCCTTGGAGAAGGTTGAGCCGTCCTTGATCTTCTTGGCCGCCAACTCGAGCAGGTTCTTGTCGATGATGTCGCCGATATGTTCGAGATTCGTGGTGAAGGTCAGGATCTCGACAACACGGCGGCTTTCGGCTGGGTCGAGTTCCTGGCGGGACAACTTGGTGAGGTAGATTTTCACGGCTTCATGCAAGGAGTCGACGACATCATCCTCGCGCTCGATCTCCTTGATCTGGTCGAGGGTGCCGTTGCGCAGTACGTCCATGGTTCGGGACAGCATCAATTCGACGGTATCGCCCATCCGCAGGGTTTCCCGCGCGGCGGCGGAAAGCGCCACTGACGGCGTATCGAGGCTTTCCTCTTCCAGGTGCCTCGGCGCGAGGATGTCATCCGGTCCGGCCCGGTCCGGCAGGATGCGGATGACGAGGCGCGCTACCCAGCCTACGAACGGCAGGAAGATCGCGGCCACAACCAGATTGAAGCCGGTATGGACGTTGGCGATCAGATGCGCTGAATCGATAGAGAAATTCGCAAAATACGGCACGATCCATGGAATAAAGCCGAACAGCAGAATGACGCCGACGGTGCGCATCAACAGGTTGCCGACCGGCACTCTGCGGGCGACCGGGTCCGAGCCCCAGTTCATCGCCACGGGTGTTATCGCGCTGCCGATATTCGCGCCGAGCACCATCGCGATGGCGAGGTGTATTTCCACCACGCCGAGCGAGACCATGGTCATGATCAGAACGATCACTGTAAGGCTCGAATGAGCAATCCAGGTCAGCAGGGCGGCGAACAGGATTGCTAGCAGTGGCTCGCTCTGCAGCGGCGCCAGCAGGAGCGAGACAGTCGGCCCCTCGCGCAATGGAACCGACGCCAGCATGACCATCTTGATGGCCAGCAGCATTAGGCCGAGGCCGATGAAGAACCGCGCAATTGCCCGGCGGCGAGAGTTCTCCGACGACAGAAAAGCCGTAACGCCAATGAACAGGAAGACCGGCGACATCCAGGAGACGTCGAAGGCCAGAACCTGAACAACGATGGTGCTGCCGACATCCGCACCGAGCATAAGGGCCAGCCCGGCGGGAACGGCAATCATCCTGCGGCCGCCGAACGACCCGACGATCAGGGCCGTTGCCGTGCTGCTCTGCAGGATGGTTGTGACGCCGAGGCCGGTCAGGAACGAACTGAACCGGTTGCGTGTGGCTGCGGAAACCCCACGGCGGATGCCGGAGCCGAAGGCCCGTGTCACTCCCGTACGCACCATGCGGACGCCCCACAGAAGCAGGGCGACTCCGCCGGCGATGTTGATCAGTAGTTCCATGGGCCTGTCCGCGCCCGGGTCGGGCGCTGTTCTGTGTGCTGTTAGATGCCGGTGTTAGATAATTGCGTGCCGCACTTTGGCGGATACCCACTCGCTGACCAGCACGGTAATCAGGATAAGGATGAAGATCAGTGTGACCTGCGGCCAGGCGAGCACGTTGAGGCTCTCCTGCAGGCGCAGCCCGAGGCCACCGGCACCAACCAGCCCCAGCACCGTGGATTCCCGAATATTGATGTCCCAGCGGAACACGGTGATCCCGGCGAAGGCCGGCAGGATTTGCGGAACGACCGCATAATCCATGATCTGTGCCTTGCTGGCCCCGGTGGCGGAAACCGCCTCGACCTGGACCGCGTCGATTTCCTCGATGGCTTCATAAAGAAGCTTCGCGACGAAACCGATGGACCGGAAGGCGATGGCGACGATCCCGGCCATCACGCCCGGCCCGATGATTGCCACCAGCAGCAGGGCCCAGATCAGGGAATTGATCGACCGGCTGGAAACAATGATCAGCAGGGCGACGGGCCGGATGAACCGCGTGCTCGGTGTGGTATTGCGCGCCGCCAGGAAGGCGACAGGGACGGCCATGAAAAGCGCAAGAAAGGTGCCAAGCGTTGCTATGGCGACGGTGTCCCAGAGCGGCTCCAGCAGGTTCGGAAGATACTCCCAGCGCGGCGGGAGCATCCGTGATCCAATATCCAGCGCTTGACGCGGGGCGTCATAGACGAAGGCCCAGATCGTGGTCTTCGTCATGACCTGCCAGCAGAAAATGAAGAAAGCGGCCAGCACAAGCCAGCCCAGCCACAGGGCAAGTTCCTGCCTGGTCGTGCGTTTGCGCCAGATCGGCCCGGACGTGACCTGTTCGGAGGAAGTATTTGTCATCACTGAAGCCATTTCCGCACGTAGCCTGAAGAATATTCCGCCGCCATCACGATCAGGATGATCAGGATCAGGATCGCAGCTGCGGAGTCGTATTCGTACCGGTCCATAGCGGTATTCAGCGTGGCGCCGATGCCGCCGGCTCCAACGATGCCGATCACCGCTGATTCGCGGAAATTGATGTCCAGGCGGTAGAGGCTGAGCCCGATCAGGCGCGGCATGACCTGCGGCTGGATCGCGTAAGTCACGATCTGCCACCAGCCGGCGCCGGTCGCCCGGATCGCCTCGGCCTGACTCTCGTCGATATCCTCGATATCCTCGGCCAGCAGTTTGGCGAGAAATCCGATAGTGGCGAAAGACAAGGTCAGGAACCCGGCAAAGGGCCCGAAGCCGAACATCGCAACGAACAGAATGGCGATGATGATTTCCTGAAAGCTCCTGGACAGGGCGATGATGGCCCGGCAGACAGCATAGACAGGTAACGGAGCGATGTTCCGGGCCGCGCCAATCCCGATCGGGACTGAGATGGCGACCCCGACCACGGTCGAGGTGACGGCCATCGTCAGGCTCTCTTCCATGCCGATCAGGATGTCTTCCCAGCGGCTGGTGAAGTCAGGAAGGAGGAAGCCCTGGATGAAGCGCAGGCCGCGATCGAGACCTTCCCACACGCGTGTCCAGTTGACCTCGACAGAGCCTACGGCGAGGACCATGTAGAGCAGCGCGCCGAAATAGAGCGTCCAGCGCAGCCAGGACCGCTTGATGAAGGGCGGGCGCGACCAGGTGGTCGGAAAGGAGGGTGAGGTAGCAGCCGTCATGTCAGCCCAGCCAGGCGTTCGCGGTCGAGTGCGGCGGCGATTGCCTCGGCGCTTTCCTCTGTGTCGTCCGCGTCCTCATCCACCTTGCGGATTGTCGCGGACCAGTCTTCTTCACCGTAGATCCGGGTCAGCACGTCTGCATCCAGCTCATCCGGGCTACCGTCGAACACGACCTTGCCGCCCTGCAGCCCGATGATGCGCTGCACGAATTGCTGGGCGAGGGCCACGTCGTGGATGTTGATGATGGCGGGAAGACCACGCTCGTCGCAGATCTCGATGATGAGACGCATGATCTGGCGCGAGGTTTTCGGATCGAGCGAGGCGGTCGGCTCGTCGATCAGCAGCAGGTCCGGGTCCTGCTCAAGCGCCCGGGCAATGCCGACGCGCTGACGCTGGCCACCGGACAGGGCATCTGCCCGCTTGTTAACATGATCGCTCAGACCGACTCGGTTGAGCAGGCGGTAGGCGTTCTCGACGGCTTCCGGCGGGAATTTGCGGAAGAAGCTGCGCCAGAAACCGACATAGCCGAGACGCCCGGAAAGCACGTTCTCCATGACGGTAAGTCGTTCGACCAGGGCATATTCCTGGAAAATCATGCCGATCCGCCGGCGAGCCTGACGCAGGCCGCCACGGCTCAGTTGCGTGATATCCAGATCGCCCAGAGAAATTTTCCCTGCCGATGGCTCAACCAGCCGGTTGATGCACCGGATCAGCGTGGATTTGCCGGCTCCCGATGGCCCGATCAGGCCAACGACCTGACCGGGCTCGACCGTGAAACTCACGTCGGTAAGCGCCCGATCGCCTGTCCCGTAGACTTTTGACAGACCTTCAAGTCGCAACATTAAGGGCGCTCCTCAACTCGTTTTGGCGATCGCTTGGAGGAGCGATCGCCTGTCAGGTTCAATCGGGTGGATTACTTGCAAGCGTAGGAAACGCCGTTGGCCGTGTCGATCTTCCGGATCACGTCCCAGTATTCCTTGTAGGTGATCGGGATGAACTGCTCTTCGCCGGAGCGCTTGAACTCTTCTTTAAGAGCCGAGCCTTCCCAGTTGAAGGTGAAGAACGCTTCCTTGATCTTTTCCTGCAGTTCCGGCTTCAGGTTGTAAGCATAGCCGAAGCCGGTGGTCGGGAAGGTCTGTGACTTGTAGATCGAGACGACCTGATCCTGCTTGATCACATCGCGGGCGACCATGCGGTGCCATACGGAATTTGCGATGGCGGCAGCGGGGTAATCCTTGTTGGCAACGCCGAGGATGGAGTTGTCGTGCTTGCCGGAGAAGACCGGCTCGAAATCGCGCTCCGGTATCATGTCGTAGTCGGCTTTCAGGATGGCGGAAGGCGCCTTGAAACCGGAATTGGAGGTCTGCGAGGTAAAGGCCATCTTCTTGCCTTTGATATCCTCGACCTTCGTGATTCCGCTGCCCGGATAGGTGATGATTTCCATGTTGTAGCCGAAGTTCCCGTCTTTCGACGCCATCATGGCGAAGGAGACGAAACCGGCGCAGTTCACGGCTAGCGGGTTGGAGCCGGTGTTGAAGCCTGCGACATGCAGACGGCCGGCGCGCATGGCTTCGATCTGGGCAGCGTTGGACTGAACCGGGAAGAACTGCACCTTCTTGCCTGTTACGTCTTCCATATGACGCAGGAAGCCGTCCCAGACCTTGGCATAAACGGCGGGATCCTCGACCGGTGTATAGGCGAAGATGATGGTGCTTGGGTCAACCTGCTGGCTCGGATCGGTCGGCGTGTCTGCAACCAGATCGCCATTCTTGTCCTGGAACCGCGTATCGAGGGCGTAAGACATGCCCGACCATCCCATGGTCACGGCGCCGAAAGCTGCAGCTGCAAAACCGATAATCCCGCGTCTATCCATAACGGGTAACCTCCCTGTTTTTTTCCGTTTGAGCCCTTCCTTTACCGGAAGGGTAGTTTCATTTGAAGATATAGACTTTCGTTCGAAAGCGAACCTTTCGTCAGAATGAGCGAATTGTCGAGCGGAACCGTATGGCTATCAAGTAGTTTCAATGTGCCATGGAGCGGCGCGTGAAAGTTTTCGTTCGCGCGTTCGCCCTGATTCATGGCAAGCACATCTTTGCGGCAAACGCGAATCGTCGCCTTCGTTCCCTGTTATGGCCGCTTCCAGATCCAGATATGGTTGTGGGCGGTTTTTGTTGGCGCTGGCAGTCAGGCCTCGCGATCGAGGGCGCCGATATCCAGCACTGGCGCGGCGTCGATTTCCTCCGCGTCGAGCATCGCTGCGACCCGCTCAAGGCTGGCCACCAGCATCATTTGCTCCCAATTCTCAAGCTTATCGAAACGGCTTCGGAAGAGCTCCTGAAGATCGTCGGGCGCTTCTTCAAGGACGGTTCGACCTTTGTCGCTCAAGCTGAGCCAAACCTGCCGCCGGTCTGTATGGCCGCGCTTTTTTACGACCAACCCTTTGGTCTCCAGTTTGTGGACCAGAGATGTGGTTGTGGCCTGGGTTATCCCCAGCCGGGATGCGATTGTCCCTGCTGTGCACTCGACCTCGTCGGCGAGGGTTTGCAGCAAAAGGAGCTGAGAGGCCGTAAGCCCCGATTCACGGGAGAGCGCCCGGGCCCGGTTTTCCGTTGCTCGCAATATGCGGCGCAGCACCACGAGGGCGTGTTGTGACTGGTGGTCCATAGTGTCTCCGAAAATTCGCGGCCCGACTATGACCCGAGCGAGGGATAGCGAGAAATTGTTTTAGTTTTATGGGCTAAATAAATATTTCCCTCTTTTGCTCCGCTTGTTTCGTTTGTTAGGCATAATAAGTTCTGATTACGACATTTCGGTTTGATCTGGAATTCAGCCAAAAAATTGATTAATCACGTAGGAGAAACAAAAATGTCTTGTTTGCGACATGACGCTGTCGTTGACAAAATTAGTTAGTCTAACTAAATAACGGCCACCTACTCAAAAGGGGTGGTTATGAAGATCGAGATATCAAGAGACGGATCCCGCCATAAGGCTGGCCGAAAGGGCGGCGTGACTTTTCGTCGTCCTACATCTACGGACGGTGCGTCAGTCTGGAGCCTGATCGGTGACCTGGACGCGCTTGACGATAATTCCATGTATTGCAACCTTCTGCAGTGCACGCATTTCGCCGAGACCTGCGTGGTTGCGGAGTTGGATGGTGACGTGATCGGCTGGGTATCGGCCTATCTTCCGCCGGCCAAGTCCGGAACCCTGTTCGTCTGGCAGGTCGCGGTTGCTCCCCAGGCGCGTGGCCGCGGACTTGCCAAGGCAATGCTGCGCGATTTGCTGAAGCGGGGCGCCTGCGAAGACGTCACCCATATGGAGAGCACGATTACCAAGGACAACGAAGCGTCCTGGGCTCTCTTCCGATCGATTGCCGGAGAGATCGAAGGCGATCTCAATCACAATCCCCATTTCCGACGCGATCAGCATTTCGACGGTGAGCACGCGACGGAACATCTGGTCCGCATCGGGCCAATCGAGCGCGAACGCTACGCCAGCGCTGCCTGATCGCCGCTGGCTGCCGTTTCCTGGCCGCTCGCCCAGCAAGAAATACCAGACTACAAATACCAGACTACAAGGAGCCGACAATGACGACGGACCTCTCCATTTACGAGAATGTCGAATCGAACGTGCGCAGCTATTGCCGCAGCTTTCCGACGAACTTTATCAGTGCCTCCGGCGCGGAAATCACCGCTGCCGACGGCAAGACCTATATCGACTTCCTGGCTGGCTGCTCGTCCCTGAATTATGGGCATAACGATGAAGACATGAAGCAGGCGCTGGTTGACTACATCACAAGCGACGGCATCACCCACGGTCTCGACTTCCATACCGAAGCCAAAGGCGCGTTCCTGGAAGCGTTCGACCGGATCATCCTGCAGCCTCGCGAGATGGATTACCGGCTCCAGTTCACCGGCCCGACCGGCGCCAATGCCGTCGAAGCGGCGCTGAAGCTGGCGCGCAAGGTTACCGGCCGTGACCGCATCGTTGCTTTCACCAACGGCTTCCATGGCGTAACGCTTGGCGCACTCGCCTGTACCGGTAACGGCTATCACCGCAAGGGCGCGTCCCGTCCGCTCGATGGTGTCGACCGCATGCCGTACGAGGGCGCGCTTGGCAATGGTATCGATTCCCTCAAGGTGCTTGAGGAAATGTACCGCAATCCGTCCAGCGGTTTCGAAGCGCCGGCAGCCTTTATCCTGGAAACGGTTCAGGGAGAAGGCGGGCTGAACGATGCCAGCGCCGAATGGCTGCAGGGCGTCGAGCGATTGGCGCGCGAGCTTGGCTCCTTGCTTATCGTCGACGATATCCAGGCAGGTTGCGGCCGGACGGGCACCTTCTTCTCCTTCGAGAAGATGGGAATTGCGCCGGACATCGTGACCATGGCGAAGTCGCTCTCCGGCATGGGGCTGCCCTTTGCCATGGTGCTGCTGCGCCCGGATCTGGATATCTGGTCGCCAGCTGAGCATAACGGCACGTTCCGGGGCAACAATCATGCCTTCGTCACGGCCCGGGTGACCCTGGAGAAGTTCTGGTCCGACGCGAGCTTTTCCCAGAAGGTCGAGGCCAAGGCCGAGCTGCTGGAAGAGCGGTTGAAGAAGATCGCCATCAAGACCGGCGGCAAGGTCAAGGGCCGCGGCATGTTCCGCGGTGTCGATGTCGGCTCCGGAGAGCTGGCGGACGAGATTTGCCGCGCCTGTTTCGAGAACGGCCTGATCATTGAGACCTCAGGCGCCTTTGGCGAAGTGGTCAAGGTGCTGGCGCCGCTGAGCATCGATGTTGGACTTTTTGAGCAGGGTCTCGACATTATGGCCAAGGCTGCCGATAGCGCGATCAAGGCTCGGCAATCTGAAGCAGCCTGATCTCCCGACCAGATTTCAAATCACCTGAATAGACGAGAGTTAAAGATGATTGTCCGTACCTATGACGAATGCCGTGATACCGACCGCCATGTTGTGACGGAAGGCTGGGAAAGCGTTCGCATGCTGCTGAAGGACGACAAGATGGGCTTCAGCTTCCATATCACCACCATCTTCCCGAACAGCGAGCACACGTTCGAATACAAGAACCATTTCGAGTCCGTCTATTGCGTCTCCGGCGGTGGCTCCATCACCGATCTTGCCAAGAACGAGACCCACGAGATCAAGGTGGGGACCATGTATGCCCTGAACCTGCATGACCGGCATGTCCTGAGGGGCGGCCCGGAAGGCATGGTCGTGGCCTGCTGCTTCAATCCGCCGGTATCCGGCCGCGAAGTGCATGACGAGACCGGCGCCTACGCCGCTGATGTCTAGGACGCGGCCTGATCGGGCCGCGCCGCATCGCATACGCAACTCCTCGGGGGACATCATGTTAGAGCCAGTCGAGCCGTATCATAGTCATACGGTGGAGAAGATCGGCGGAACGTCGATTGCCAACACTGAAGCGGTCCTGAAAAACGTTTTCCTGCGCAGTCACACGGATGCGGAGCCTTATGGCCGCATCTTCGTGGTCTCGGCCTATGCCGGGATGACCGACCGGTTGCTGGAACACAAGAAAACAGGGGCGCCGGGTGTGTTCGCGCATTATGCCGGCTCAGAATCCGACTGGGCCTGGGGCGACTCCCTGACCGAGCTTGGCGATGTAATGATCGCCAAGAACGCTGACGTGCTGGCCGATCCGGCCTCGCGCCGGCTTGCCGATGGTTTCGTCCGCGACCGGGTCGAGGGCGTGCGCAATTGTCTGCTCGATCTGCAGCGGCTGTGCAGCCACGGCCATTTCCGGCTCGACCATCACATGGAGACGGTGCGGGAAATGCTGGCCGGACTCGGCGAGGCGCACAGCGCTTTCAACACCACGTTGCTGCTGAAGGATAACGGCATCAATGCCGTCTTCATCGACCTGACCGGCTGGCGCGACGAGAGTGACCCTGATCTGGACGAACGGATCGCCGGCGCGCTCGACGGCGTCGATTTCACCCGCGAGCTGCCGATCGTGACTGGCTATGCACATTGCCGCGAAGGCATGGTGCGCCGGTTCGACCGTGGCTATACGGAAGTGACTTTCTCCCGCCTCGCGGTGGTGACCAAGGCCCGGGAAGCGGTGATCCACAAGGAGTTTCACCTTTCTAGCGCCGACCCGAAGCTGGTGGGCGAGGACAAGGTCCGAACCATCGGGGCGACCAATTACGACGTGGCCGATCAGCTTTCCAACATGGGCATGGAGGCGGTGCATCCGCGCGCGGCCAAGGGGCTCCGGCAGGCGAGCATTCCGCTGCGTGTGCGCAACACGTTCGACCCGGCCGATCCGGGCACCATGTTCCGGGGCGACTATGTCTCCGAGGAGCCTCGTGTCGAGATCGTCACCGGCCTGAAGGATGTCCATGCGCTGGAATTCTTCGAGCAGGAAATGGTCGGCGTCAAAGGCTACGACACTGGCATTCTGGAAGCGCTGAAGCGGCATAGCGTCCGCATTGTCACCAAGACCTCGAACGCCAACACGATCACGCATTATCTGGCAGGCCCGCGCAAGGCGGTGAAGCGGGTGATCGCGGATCTCGGAGAGGCTTTCCCGACGGCGGAGATTTCCACCCGGAACGTCGCCATTGTCTCTGCTATCGGCAGCGATATGTCGGTGCGAGGGCTCGACGCAACCGCGCTTGTGGCATTGACGGAAGCCGGCATCGAGCTGCTCGGCGTGCATCGTCTGTCCCGCAAGGTGGACATGATGTTCATCCTGGAAGAGAGCCAGTTCGAGACGGCGATTGCAGCGCTGCATGCGGCGCTGGTTGAGACCGATACTGAAACCGCGGCCGAACGCGCCGCCGCCTGAAAGCACCTATAACGACTTTACGGCAGAGGCCGGCCCGTATTGCGAGCCGGCCTCTTCACGTTCATACGCCTGTAGTCTGTTTTCGCTAGAAAGATCACTTCGAAACCGGGAGTGATCAATGAGCAGAATTCGCTATCAGGGTGTGTCGAAAAATTTCGGCGATGTCGAGGTCATCAAGAGCCTCGATCTGGAGATCGCCGATGGCGAGTTCGTGGTCTATGTCGGCCCGTCCGGCTGCGGCAAGACGACCCTGCTCCGGATGATGGCGGGGCTTGAGACGGTCTCCGCCGGACGGATTTTCATCGGCGAGACTGACGTCACCGACGTGCCGCCGAAGGACCGGAACATCTCCATGGTGTTCCAGAACTATGCCCTCTATCCGCATATGAGCGTGGCCCAGAATATCGGTTTCGGCCTGCGCCTGAAGGGCGTGCCGCGCGCCGAGCGCGATGCAGCGGTGCGCGAGACGGCGGAGCTGCTCGGCCTCGGCGGATTGCTGGAGCGTAAACCGCGCGCCCTCTCCGGCGGCCAGCGTCAGCGGGTGGCGATGGGCCGGGCGATCATCCGGCACCCGGAGGTCTTCCTGATGGATGAGCCGCTGTCCAACCTCGACGCCCAGCTCCGCAATCACATGCGCACGGAGATCAAGGCCCTGCAGAGCCGGCTCGGCGTGACCACGATCTATGTGACGCACGATCAGGTCGAGGCCATGACCATGGCAGACCGGATCGTGGTGCTGAACGGCGGCGAGATCCAGCAGGTCGGCACCCCTGACGAGTTGTACTCACATCCGGCCAACAAGTTCGTCGCGGGCTTCATCGGCGCCCCTGTGATGAATTTCTTTCCGGCGGACTGGCTGCAGAAAGCCGACGCGGGACGGCTCGCGGACGGCGCGTCCGAGATCGGCATCCGGCCGGATCGCCTGCGCCTTTGCCAGAGCGAGGGGCCGCTGCCGGTGCAATGGAGCGCCCGGGTGGAACTTGTTGAACCGCTCGGTGGCGAGGCGCTGGTCCATGTCGCTTTCGACGGCCAGCGCGCATGCCTAAAACAGCGTGACAGCATCCGGCCCGCTGCGGGGGACGAGATAGAGATCGGGTTCGATCTCGGCGACGCGCATTTGTTTGCGGCGGATGGAGTGGCGCGGCCTGCGGCTGCTGGCTGAGCGGCCCCTACAATATAGACCTAAACACCGCCGCGACCTGTTCGGTGGTGGGCTTCGGACCCTGGCCGGTGGCATGCATCAGCCCGATCCCGTCGATCAGCCCCAGACCTGCAGGTCGAGATGGAAATGACGGTCAGAGTGCCGGACTGATCTCAGCCGGAGAAACTGCTGTCCAGACAAGAAAAGCCCCGCGGGCGACAGCGGGGCTTTTCCGTCGGATATGGGCAGCGCTTACTTCAGCGTCAGCGCAGTCTGTTCCGCGTACGGAGCCAGCACGGCGTCGGCATTCTTCTGGGCCCGGGCTGCGGCTTCGCGGAAGGTCAGCTCCGGATCGGACAGAAGGGCCTGCATCTCGTCCTCGACGGCCTTGCGGACGGCGACGGTGTTGTAGGTCGCGATCCACGGACCGGCATAGGCGAGCTGCTCGACAGCGCGCAGCGCGTCCGGGTGCTCGGCGGTGAACTTCTTCATTTCCGGCAGATCGTAGGCGGTCTGGCGCGGAGCGAAGTAACCGGTGAAGCGGGACCAGTGGCCGATCTTCTCCGGAGAGGTCAGCCAGGAGATGAATTCCCACGCGCCCTTTTTCTGGGCGTCGGTGGTGCCTTTGAAAGAGACCAGGGAGGCGCCGCCGATCGGAACCGAGTTGCGGATGTTGCGCGGCATGAAGGCGACGTCATAGTCGAACTTCGCGTTCTCGCGGACGAAGGTGAGCGCGCCGGTGGAGAGCACGATCATCGAGGCCTTGCCGGAGAAGAAGGAGGTGGAGACCTGCTTGGAGTTGGTCACGCCCGTCGGCATCGCCTTGTGCTGATGCGCAAAGTCGCGCCAGAACTTCAGAGCGCCCTGTGTGGAAGCGTGGTCGTAGAAGATCTCGCCCGGATAGACATTGTTGTAGAACTGACCGCCATTGGCCATGGTCAGGGCCTGTACCAGCCAGCCGTTATAGTCATAGTTGGACGGCATCATGATGCCCCAACGCTCGCCTTCCGGCTTGGTCAGCTTCTTCGCGGCATCGACCCATTCGGCCCAGGTTTCCGGCGCCTTGGTGATGCCGGCTTCCTTGAAATGCTCCTTGTTGTAGTAAAGGATCGGGGTCGAGTTCTGGAACGGGATGGAATAGACGTCACCGTTGAAATAGGCGTTCGGACGTACGGCCGGCCAGAATTCCTGCATCAGGCCGTCGAGGTCGGTGTCGCCTGCCAGCTCCTTGATCGGAACGATCAGGTCGTTCATCGCCAGTTCGGTGGCGAAGTTGGCGCTCATCAGCACCACTGCCGGAGGCTTGCCTGCTTCGGCGGCAGCCTGGGATTTCACCTTGGTGTCGTCATAGCTGCCGGTAAAGACGCCGACCACTTCGACGCCGTCCTGGGAAGAATTGAATTCCTTCACCAGCTTCTGCATTTCGCGGGACAGCTTGCCCTGAACCGGGGCCGGGAACATGAATTCGATACGCTCGGCCGCAACGGCGGACGAGGCGATGAGACCGGCGCAGAGCGCGCCAACCGCAGACCTGATGAACATCGTTAAGCTCCTTATTTCACGCCGGATGACATGAAACTGTTGACGAATTGCCGCTGGAACGCCGTGAAGGCGATGAACAGCGGCGCCATGATGAAGAGCGTCCCGGCGGCGATAAGCCCCCAGTCCGACGCTCCCTCCGCGCCTTGCGCGAAGCTGACGAGGCCCACGGTCAGAACCATCTTGTCCGGATCGTTGATGACCATCAGGGGCCAGAGAAATTCGTTCCAGTGATAGACCACCGAAACGATGGAAAAGGCGGTGAGCCCGGGCAGCGAGAGCGGGATCAGGACGTAACGCAGCACCTGCCACCAGGAAGCACCGTCGATGATCGCGGCTTCCTCGAAATCCTTGGGGATCGTGCGGAAGGTCTGGCGCATCAGGAAGGTGCCGAAGGCCGAGCCCCAATAGGGCGCCATGACGCCGATCAGGCTGTCATAGAGACCGAGATGCACCAGCGTCGTCAGGTTCGGCACGATCAGCACCGGTGGCGCCAGCATCAGCTGCAGCAGGAAGATGTAGAAGATCGCTTCCTTGCCGGGGAAGCGGATCCGCGCGAAGGCGTAACCGGCAAGGCTGATCGTCACCAGCTGCACCACCAGCGTGCCGGTGACGAGAATGGTTGAGTTCAGGAACCAGAGCGGCCAGTAGCCATCCTCGATGGCGTATCTGTAGCTTTGCAGCGTAGGGGTGAAATCCGGGAACAGCGAGGCCATGCCGAGCCCGCCGCCAGCGTCCGGCCGGAAACTGGCGATCAGCATCCAGAGAAACGGTGTCGACCAGAGGAAGACCACGGCGCACATGGTGGCAGCGAGCAGCGCTCCCGGGGCAAGCCACTTCTTGATATCAGGTTTCATAATGCACCTTGCGTTCGACGGTGCGCATGGACAGGAAGGAGAGTGTCAGCAGGGCGATCAGGGTGACGACGGTGGCCGCGGTCGCCTTGCCCAGATCGTAGAATTCATGGGCCTGCTGGTAGATGTAGTAGAGCAGCAGGCTGGTCGAATTGTTCGGCCCACCGTCGGTCATGACGATGACATGGTCGATCTGGCTGACCGCGCTGATCAGGGCAATGACCATGACGAAGGCGAAGGTCGGCCCGAGCATCGGGATGATCACGAAATAGAGCCGCTGCAGCCAGTTCGCGCCCTCGATCTTTGCCGCTTCCTCCGCGTCCTGCGGCACGCCCTGCAATCCGGCGAGGAAGAACAGCATGTAGTAGCCGGCATTCTTCCAGGTGGTCAGCGCCATCAGGGAGACCAGCGCGAGGTCCGGGTTGCCGAGCCAGTTGGTGGCGGAGACCCCGAGTTTGGCGAGGTAATAGTCCAGCAGACCGATATCCGGCATGAAAACAAAGATGAAGACGGCTGCCGCGCCGACCAGCGGCACCAGGGTCGGGAAGAACAGAACGGAGCGGAGGATCGATGAGAGGTTCGTCGTCTCGCGCAGGCCCAGCGCGAACAGAAAGCCAAAAAGTACGCTTGGTATCACTGTGCCGGCGGCATAGAGCGCATTGTTCGCGAGCGCACCGAGAAAATGCGCATCCTGGAAGATCCGGAAATAATTCTCCACGCCGACGAAAGTACCGCTGTCGCCGACACGCTTCTTGTCCGAGAGCGAGGCCAGCAGAACCTGCAGCATCGGCCAGTAGGTGAAGGCGGCGAGACACAAAAACGCTGGCAGCAGCAACAGGTACGGCCGCGCCGATCTGAAGGATCCCGGCGTTTCTCGGATGGGCTTGTTCACGATCCTCAACACTCCTCGTCACGTGAGGAGGAGTGGGTATCACCCTCATTCGAACAGTCGTGTCACCGCCATGTGAACATTATGGGAATGATTGAAGTCGGAACGAAGATGCGGTTGCATCTTCGTTCGAACATTCGTGTTTTGAGCCTCAGAACCGGCGCGGGACGAGCCCGGACTGGAACCAGGAAACGAAGCTCAGCATGGAATAGACCGGCAGGCCGGTGGCGTTCCGGATATCGGCCGCATAGGGCAGCATGTTGGTGCATTCGAGAACGAGCGCACCGATGTCCGGATGGTCCCGCTGCATTTTCAGGGCGGCCTCGACATTGTCTTTGCGCGCTGCCTCGACATCGAGTTCGAGCTCGTTATTCAGGATGGCGCGGGTGAATTCCCGGCCGCCCTCGGTGCTGCCGATCGGTGTGCCTTCGGGGACGCGGGCTTTTTCGAGGTGCGCTGGGGTGAGTGTCGAGGCCGAGATGGTGAGCACGCCGGCTCGTTTTCCGGCCGGCAGCAGCCGGTTCACCATATCGACCTGCATCAGCGAGGAGGCGGCGACCGGAACACCGACCGCGCTCGCCAGCTCCTCCTGAAAGAGGCAGAGAAAGCCGCAATTGGTGGTGATGCCGTCGACCCCGTCGGCGACCAGGCCCTTGGCGGCCTCGATAAAATTATCCAGCAGGCCCTCGGCGCCGCGCCGCACCACCCGGTCGGGGGAGGCGTCGCGGACCACGCGGTAATGCACCGGAAAATCCCAGGTCAGCGCGTTGCCCATGTCGCCCGGAATGCGCGGGAATTGCGCTTCCAGCATGAGGATGCCGACAGAGGCGCCGTAGATCGCCTTTCCGCCGCGTACTTTCATTTCCGGTCTCCTGATCTTCAGTCTTCCTGGGGCTCGAACAGCCGGTCGAACAGCTCTTCCGGGCCGGCCATGTAGATATTCGAGAAGCTTTCCTTCACCGAGGCGACGATCTGGTCCATCCGGCGGCGGATATGCTTGCCGAGGATCCAGGCGGCCCGGTCCGCGTCGCGGGCCAGCAGTGCCTCCATGATTGCCTTGTGCTCGCCCTTGGTCTCCTTCACCCGGCTGGCCATGTCGAGCCAGCGGATAAAGCGGATGCGCTGGTTGATCTGCCCGAGATGGCGGGCGAGTTCGTGGTTGCCGGAGAGTTCGGCGATGGCGACATGGAAGGCCTCGTCCCGTTCGGTCATCTCGCGCACGGTCTTGCCCGCATAGGTCAGGCCGTTGGCGTGAAGATCGTCATTCAAGGCTTTTAGTTCCGCGTCACTGGCGCTTTCGCAGGCCTTGCGGACGGCGGCCAGCTCGAGGATCTCGCGCAGCTCGTACAGCTCATAGACCGAGCGCGCGTCCAGCTCCCGGCAGAAGAAGCCGAGTCCCGGTTTGAAATCGATCAGATGTTCGGTGACGAGGCGGTTCAGCGCCTCGCGCAGGGGCGTCCGGCTGACCGCCAGTTCCCGCGAGATGCCGATCTCGTTGATCCGCTCTCCCGGCCGGAACTGGAAATTCACCGCCCGTTCCTTCAGCCGCATATAGGCCTCTTCGACCCGGCCTTCACTCATGACGTTTCATCCGAACCGTTTCTTGCCGGAGTGCCTTGACTCCGGCGCTGCCTTTTTACAACATACATTCCTGTATACAATACTGTGTTCAAGAAAATCCCACCAGCGCATTCCACGCGCCACCCGAGGAAAATGATACAATGGACAAGTCGATGGGCAACCGGATGACCGGCGCGGAAGCCATGGTCCGTATGCTCGAGGCCCATGGTGTGAAGCACATGTTTGGGCTTTGCGGCGACACTACGCTGCCCTTCTATGATGCGATGGCCCGGCTTGATCACGGGATCAAGCACATCCTGACCCGTGACGAGCGCCATGCCGGCTATATGGCCGATGCCTATGCCCGGGTGACAGGCCGTCCGGGTGTCTGCGAGGGTCCGTCCGGTGGTGGGGCGACCTACATTCTTCCGGGCGTGGTCGAGGCGAATGAAAGCTCGGTGCCGATCATGGCGATCACCACCGACGTCTCGACGACGGCGCGGGGGCGTTATCCGCTGACCGAACTCGACCAGGTCGCGATGTTTCGGCCGCTGACCAAATGGAACACCTCTCTGGACGATGCCTCGCGCCTGCCGGCGATGATGCGCACGGCCTTCCGGGCGATGACGACGGGCCGTCCGGGCGCAGTTCATCTGGCCCTGCCGTTCGACACACAGAAAGGCGCCGTTGAGGATGCCGAGATCTGGGCCGATCCGGGGCATCGCACCTATCCGGCGGAACCGTCCGGCCCGGATATGGCAGCGGTGAAAGAAGCGGCGAAGATCCTTGCCTCTGCAAAGTCCGCTGTGGCCGTTTGTGGCGGCGGGCCGGTGATCGCAGGCGCGACCGAAGCGCTCGGCCGGCTGGCTACATTGCTCGATTTGCCGATCGCGACCAGCGTTTCCGGTCAGGGCGCCATTGCCGAGACCGATCCGAACGCGGTCGGTGTCGTCGGCTCCAATGGCGGCGTGCCCAGCTCCCGCGCAGTGACAGATGAGGCGGATGTGATCCTCTTCATTGGGTGTCGGGCCGGGTCCGTGACCACGGAACGCTGGCGCTCGCCCGCCCAGGACAAGACCATCATTCATATCGACAGTGACCCGATGGTGATCGGTGCCAATTACAACACCGCCGTCTCCATCGTTTCCGACGCGCGCCTCGCTCTTGAAGCTCTGAACGTGGAAGTCGCGGCAATTGCCGGCCGCAACATGCAAAACGGCAAAGCCCGTGCCGCGTCTGCCTGGGAAGGCAAGCTGAAGAACTTCCTGCCGTTGGCGACAACGACAGAGCGGCCGATCCGGCCGGAACGGGTGATCGCGGATCTGATGGATCTGCTGGATGACGATGCCACCATCGTCGCCGATCCGGGCACACCATGCCCCTACTTCTCCGCCCATTTCCGCTGGCCTCAGGCCGGACGGCACTTCATCACCAACAGGGCGCACGGTGCGCTCGGCTATTCGCTGGCCGCCGCGATGGGCGCCTATATCGGCCGTCCGTCCTCCCAGACCCTCGCGGTCATGGGTGACGGTTCCTTCAACTTCTGCTGTGGCGAGTTCGAGACCATCGTGCGTGAGAAAATGCCGATCAAGAGCATCGTCTTCTCCAACTCGGTCTTCGGCTGGATCAAGGCCGGGCAGGATTCAGGTTTCGGCAAGCGCTTCTACAATGTCGACTTCAGTCGCACCAACCATGCCGCCGTTGCCAGCGCCTTCGGTGTGAAATCCTGGACGGTGGAAGATCCGGCGGAGTTCAAATCGGTGATGAAACAGGCCCTGGAACATGACGGGCCGACCCTGGTCGATGTCATCTCCCAGCCGCTGCATGAAGCCGCGGCACCGGTCTCGGAGTGGATTGCCTGATCATGTTCCGCGCGGATGAAAAGGTCACAGGTCTCGACCTCTGGCATCTCACTTTGCCTGTGCTTTCCCGCCGGGATCACGGCATTGGGTCGGTGGAAGGCGCCATCGAGATCGTCGTCCTCCGGCTGACGTCGGAAAGCGGGGCGGTCGGCTATGGAGAGGCCTCGCCATGGTCCGTCTTCACCGGCTCTCCCGAGGCGAGCTATGCGGCGCTCGACCGGTATATCCGACCCCATGTTGTCGGTAAAAGGGCAGGGGATATCCCCGCGATCATGGAGGTCGCGGCCAAGGCGGTAGCCCATTGCACGGAAGCGAAGGCGGCGCTTGAAAGCGCGTTGCTGGACCTTAACGGGCGGATTGCAGGCGTTCCTGTCTGGGCGCTGCTCGGCGGCAAGGCGCGCGACACGATCCCGCTCTCCGTCTCGCTTGCCGATCCGGATTTCAATGCCGACCTGGCCTTGCTTGAACGGCTTGCCGAGGACGGTGTCGGGATCGTCAAGATGAAGGCCGGGTTCAAGGACCATGCGTTCGACATCATGCGGCTGGAGAAGCTGTGTGCCGACTGGCCCGATCTGGACGTCAGGGTCGATTTCAATCAGGGCCTCGCCGTCGAGGGCGCTGTCGCCAAGGTGCAGGATGTCGCGAGTTTCGAGCCGACCTTCATCGAGCAGCCGGTGGCCTATCACCATTTCGACCTGATGGCGGAGATCCGCGCCTCTATCGACGTGCCGCTGATCGCCGACGAAAGCGTCTTTGGCCCGGAAGACATGAGCCGCGCCGTTGCCGAGGGAATCTGCGATGGGGTTTCCATCAAGATCATGAAGGCCGGTGGATTGCGCCGGGGGCAGACGGTCGCCCGCATGGCGGCGGCATCGGGTCTGTCCGCCTATGGCGGGGATATGTTCGAGAGCGGCCTCGCCCATCTCGCCGGTGCGCACATGATTGCGGCGACGCCGGAAATCCGGCTCGGCTGCGAGTTTTATCAGGCGCAATATTACCTGAAGGACGACATTCTCGCCGAAAGCTTCCCGAGCCAGGGCGGCGTTGTCACAATTCCTGACACGCCCGGTCTCGGAATACTTCCGGATGTGGAAAAGCTGGCGCACTATGCTGTCCGATCGACCGTGGGGGCGGGCAAGTGAGTGACGCGAAGAAACATGTGATTGTCGTTGGGGCGGGGATCGTCGGTGTGTCTACCGCGATCTGGCTGCAGCGCGACGGGCACGAGGTGACACTGGTGGACCGGGAAGGGCCGGCTGCGGGCACGAGCTACGGCAATGCAGGGCTTCTGGCCTCCGGCTCAATCGTTCCGGTCACCGGGCCGGGGCTGATAGGCAAGGCGCCGAAAATGCTGTTCAACCCTGACCAGCCTTTGTTCCTGCGATGGTCCTATCTGCCGAAACTGCTGCCTTGGCTGTTCAAGTATCTGAGCCATGCGAATGCCGCGGATACAAAGCGGATTGCCAGTGCTCTGTACGACATTATCGGCGATAGCGTGGCCGACCATCAGGCTCTTGCCGCCGGAACCGGGGCGGAGCAGTGGATCAAGCCGCAGGAATACATGGTCGCCTACAACGACCGGGCGCATTACGAGGGCGATGCCTTCGCCTGGTCGATCCGGCGCACGCATGGCGTCCAGTTCGAGGAACTGGAAGGTGCCGCGCTGGCCGAGCAGGAATCGGTCCTGAGCGACGGCATCAAGTTTGGCGTCCGTGTTCTGAACCACGGCCGTATCTCCGATCCCGGCGCCTATGTGAAAGCGCTCGCGGCTCATGTCGTCGCGGAAGGCGGCAAGCTGGTGCAGGCCGAGGTGACTGATATCGTCCGCGAGAACGGTGTGGCGACTGGCGTGCGCGCTGGTGGCGAGACGATTTCCGGCGACGCGGTGGTGATCGCCATGGGCGCCTGGTCCGGCAAGCTGTCGAAATTGCTCGGGCTCGATATCCCGCTTGAATCCGAACGGGGCTATCACCTTGAATTCTGGGAGCCTTCGGCGATGCCGAAGACGCCGATCATGGTCGCGTCCGGCAAGTTCGTGCTGACTCCGATGGAAGGCCGCCTCAGGGCTGCCGGTGTGGTCGAGTTCGGCGGCCTTGAAGCGGGACCGTCCAGGGCGCCGTTCGAGCTGCTGCGCCGCGCGGTGCACAAGGCGATGCCGGATCTGACGTTTAAGGAAGAAACCGAATGGATGGGGCACCGGCCAGCTACGACGGACTCGATCCCGGTGATCGGGGAAGTCCCCGGCATCCGGGGAGCTTTCCTCGGCTACGGGCATCAGCATGTCGGTCTGACAGGAGGACCGAAAACAGGGCGGATCCTCGCCCAACTCATCGGCGGGAAAAAGCCGAATATTGATTTAACGCGTTACTCTCCTTCACGCTTTGCGGGGTGAGGGGAGTATGACTGGCCGAACAGGGTCATAAACTGGGAGACTTGAGATGAAAAAACTTTCGACAGCAATTGCCGCGGCAGTGTTCGCGGTTGCCGGTTCCGCCGGTGCGATGGCGGAAAAATGGGATATGCCGATGGCCTATTCCGGCTCCAACTTCCACTCCGCCACCGGCGCCGAGTTCGCGAAATGCGTGACCACCGGTACCGGTGGTGCCATCGAGATCGTGACGCACCCGTCCGGCTCTCTCTTCAAGGGTAACGACATCAAGCGCGCGATCCAGACCGGTCAGGCGCAGATCGGCGAGCGCCTGCTGTCCGCTCATCAGAATGAGAACGTGGTGTTCGCATTCGACTCGATCCCGTTCCTCGCCACCTCCTTTGATGACGCTGCGAAGCTCTGGAAAGCGGCGAAGCCGACGCTTGAAAAGATCCTCGCCGACCAGAATTTGGTCCTGCTCTATGCCGTTCCGTGGCCGCCGCAGGGTCTCTACTTCAAGAAGGAAGTGAACGCGGTTGCCGATATGAAGGGCATCAAGTTCCGCTCCTACAACAACGCGACCGCGCGGCTCGCCGAGCTGACCGGGATGCTTCCGGTGCAGATCGAAGCCGCTGAAATCAGCCAGGCTTTTGCGACCGGTGTTGCCGATTCCATGATCTCTTCCGGCGCGACCGGCTATGACCGCAAGGTCTGGGAGAGCCTGACCCATTTCTACGAAGTCGATGGCTGGCTGCCGCGTAATTCGGTGATGGTGAACGGCGACGTCTGGAACGGTCTCGACGATGCCAAAAAGGGCGTCCTGCGCGGCTGCGCGGAGCTCGCCGAATATGCAGGCACCTGGCGCGCGATCGAATACACCCAGTTCACCCTGAATGGTCTGAAAGCCGGCGGCATGACTGTCGGTCCGGCAAGCGACACTCTCCAGGCCGAACTGCGGGCGATCGGTGAGACCATGACCAAGGAATGGCTGGACTCAGCCGGCGCCGAAGGCAAAGCCATTGTCGACGCTTACAAGGCTATGAAGTAACTCCTCATCTTTGGACCGGGGGCGGCGCAATTTCGCCCCCGGTTTAATGTCGATCCGACGCTCCGGCCCACGGATACCTGTTCCGGAGCTGGCTTACCTCCCGAGGAGACCTCATGGTTTTTCTGGCAAAACTCAGGGCCGGGCTGGACCGGCTTTATCTCATATCCGGCGCGGTCGGCGCGTTATTCCTGATCGCCATTTTGAGTCTGATCGTCCTGCAGATGGTGGCGCGCTGGACCGGTGAGGTATTTCCGGGGGCAGCCGAATATGTCGGCTATTGCATGGCCGCCGCCTCGTTCTTCGCCTTTGCGCACACCCTGCAGCGCGGCGCGCATATCCGTGTTTCGATGCTGCTGAATGTGGTCCCGGCCGGTGTCCGGCGTGTTCTGGAAATCTGGTGTTTCGGCATCGGAAGCGCACTTGCCTGGTACTTCGTCTGGTATGCGGTGAAGTTTGTATACTGGTCGTGGAAGTTCAAGGATATCAGCCAGGGGCAGGACGCCACTCTGCTCTGGATGCCGCAGACCGGGATGGTCATCGGTTCGGTCATTCTGGCGATCTCGCTGACCGATTTTCTCATTCACATGGTTTTTGTCGGCCGGCACCGGATTGTGCATGAGTCGGTCGAATCCCACGCGGAGTAGGGCATATGGAAGATATCTCGATTATTGCCCTGTTTCTCTTCGTCCTGTTCCTGCTTCTCGGCACAGGCGTATGGATCGGGCTGGCACTGCTCGGCGTCGCGTTCGTCGGCATGGAACTGTTCACCACACGTCCGGTGGGCGACGTGATGGTCACCACCGTCTGGACCCACTCCTCGTCCTGGACGCTCGCCGCCTTGCCGTTGTTCATCTGGATGGGGGAGGTGCTGTACCGCACGCGCCTGTCGGAGGACATGTTCCGGGGGCTGGCACCGTGGCTGGCGAAGCTGCCCGGTGGTCTGATCCACACAAATATTGTCGGCTGCACGGTCTTCGCGGCAGTTTCCGGCTCTTCGGCGGCGACGCTGACGACGGTCGGCAAGATGTCGATCCCGGAGCTGCGCAAGCGGAACTACCCGGAGAAGGTGGTGATCGGAACGCTGGCCGGAGCGGCGACGCTCGGCCTGATGATCCCGCCCTCGCTGACCCTGATCGTTTATGGCGTGACCATTAACGAGTCGATCACCAAGCTGTTCATCGCGGGCATCGTCCCGGGCATGGTGCTGGCCTCCATGTTCATGGCTTATGTGGCGATCTATTCGAAAGTTTCGAAGAACTATCATCCGGATGACGAGCCGGAGATGAGCTTCGCCGCCAAGGTGAAGAACTCGCGCTTCCTGATTCCGGTTCTCTGCCTGATTGCTGTGGTTATCGGCTCGATGTATCTCGGGCTCGCCACGGCGACCGAGGCGGCGGCTTTCGGTGTCATCGGCTCGCTCATCCTGGCGGCGAGCCAGGGTTCGCTCAGCTGGAAGACGTTCCTGGAAAGCCTGATGGGGGCGACCCGGACCTCAGCCATGATCGCCCTGATCCTTGCCGGTGCATCCTTCCTGTCTCTGGCGATGGGCTTCACGGGCCTGCCGCGCGGGCTGGCCAACCTGATCGCCGACATGAATCTCAGCCGTTTCGAGCTGCTGATGGCATTGCTGGTCTTCTACATCGTGCTCGGCTGCTTCCTCGACGGTATCTCGTCGGTGGTGCTGACCATGGCGGTTGTGGAGCCAATGATCCGGCAGGCGGGCATCGACCTGCTCTGGTTCGGCATCTTCATTGTCGTGGTGGTCGAGATGGCACAGATCACGCCGCCGATCGGCTTCAACCTGTTCGTCCTGCAGGGCATGACCCGGCACGAGATGGGCTTCATCGCCCGCTGCGCCATTCCGATGTTCCTGATCATGGTGCTGATGGTGTTTGTGCTGATCGGGTTCCCCGAAATCGCAACCTGGCTGCCGGACAACATGCGGCAAGGTCCTTCCTGACCGGCCGACTTAGCACTTCCTGAAAAGGGCGGTCTTCGGGCCGCCTTTTTTGTTGCCGTTCCTCCTGCTGGACGGGGACGGTGGAGCGGGTATTCTCTGGTCCCAGAGAGGTCCGGGCCGGAAGCGCGCGGGCAGGGGAGGGAGTAAACATGGAATTTTCGACACCGCCGCACATCGCAGATCTGGCGGAAAAGACGCGCAGTTTTATCGCAGAGAAGGTGATCCCGTTCGAGAGCGATCCGCGCTGGACCGCGCACGGGCCGACGGAGGAATTGCGCAAAGAGCTGACGGATCTCGGCAAGGCCGCCGGGCTGTTCGCCCCTCATGCGCCGAAGGAATTCGGTGGCCTCGGCCTCGGGCATCTGGAGCGTGCCTTTGTCTTCGAGGAAGCCGGCTATTCCCTGCTTGGACCGACCGCTTTGCATTGCGGCGCTCCGGACGAAGGCAACACCCATCTGCTTGAGGTTGCCGCCAGCCCGTCACAGCGGGAACAGTTCCTGGCACCGCTTGCCAAGGGCGCGCGCTCCTGTTTCGCGATGACCGAGCCGGACGGCGCAGGTGCCGACCCCTCTCTGCTGGCGACCACGGCAAAGGTGGATGGAAACGGCTATGTCATCAATGGTCGGAAATGGTTCATCACCGGTGCCGAGGGCGCGGATTTCGTCATCATCATGGCGAAGATCGAGGGTGGCCCGGCGGACGGTGGGGCGACGATGTTCATCGTGCCGAGCGACCGGGCGGGTATCCATCTGGAAACGCAGATGGACACGCTCGACAGCTCCTTTGCGGGCGGGCACTGGGAGATGCGGTTCGAGGATCTCCGGGTCGATCAGGAAGACGTGCTGGGTGAGCCCGGCGGCGGCTTCCGGCAAGCCCAGGTCCGGCTCGCCCCGGCCCGTCTGACCCATTGCATGCGCTGGCTCGGCTCCGCCCGCCGGGCGCACGACACGGCACTGGATTATGCGAACCGGCGCGAAGTGTTCGGCCAGAAGCTCGGCAAACATGAGGGTGTCGGCTTCATGCTGGCGGATAACGAGATGGATATCCGCACAGCCCGGCTGTCCCTGATGCAGGCGGCCTGGCTGCTGGATCAGGGTGATAATGCGGCGGAGGAAAGCTCCATGGCCAAGGTGCAATGCTCCGAGGCGATCTGGCGCATCGTCGATAATGCGGTGCAGATCCTCGGTGGTGCCGGCACCAGCGCGCATCTGCCGGTGGAACGGATTTTCCGCGAAGTGCGGGGCTTCCGGATCTATGACGGCCCTTCCGAGGTTCATCGCTGGTCGCTCGCCCGCAAGGCCCTGAAGCGGGCTGCCGGGCGAGCGTAGGTCTGATGTGTCTAGGCGGCGGATAGCAGTCCGCCGCCGAATGCATAGGCGGACATGCTGATGGAGCCGTGGCTGTAGCTGCCATGCAGCTTGTGCCCGACTTCTCCGGCTCCTGCACCTGCCGCTACGAAGAACGGCAGGAAGTGTTCCGGCGTCGGGTGGGCCCGGCGGCCGGTCTCCGGTGCTTCCGGAAACTGCATTAGACTGTCCCATTCTCCGGCTTCGGCCGCTTTGAGTACCCAGTCATCGAATGCAGTGGCCCAGGCCGGCGGCGGTGTTCCCTCAGGACCGAGCTCCCGTAGATTGTGGGTGACCGAACCAGAGCCGACGATCAACACGTCCCGCTCGCGAAGCGGGGCAAGCGTATGGCCGATCTCGAAATGCTGCCGTGCTGTGCCGTCCCGTACCAGTGAGAGCTGGACAACGGGGATATCGGCATCCGGATAGACGAGTGAGAGCGGAGCCCAGGTGCCGTGATCGAAACCGCGGCTGGCATCCTTCTCCAACTCTATTCCCTGACCGGTCAGTAGGTCATCTACCCAGTCAATCAGATCCGAAGCGGTTCGTGCCGGGTACCGAATGCGATAGAGCGCGTCCGGGAAGCCGAAGAAGTCATGAACGGTTTCCGGGGCTTCGGCTGTGGTCAGAGTAGGCTGTGCCGCTTCCCAGTGCGCCGAGACGATGAGGATCGCCGCCGGGCGCCCGACCCGGCGGCCCAGCGTCCCGAGAAAGTCTTTCGAGACGTGGGTGCTGAGCAGCAGGTCGGGGGCGCCGTGCGGCAGAAAGAGGCTGGGCAGGCTTGCCATGGATCTAGCTCTGCCGGGCGAAACTGTCGGGCGTCAGGGTCAGGATTTTCGGCGTCCGCACTGCATAGGCACCGTCACCGAGCAGAGCCTGAACCACGAGAGTTGCCGCCCAGAATGCCGGGAATTCCCAGCCGCCGTTCGGATTCGTGTAGAGCCAGCCGTTTGCGCCATGCACCATGAAGACGGCACCGAGCAGGATCGGCAGGGTGGCGATGGAGACCAGCCGGGTGGCGAAACCGGCGATCAGCGCGATACCGCCTCCGACTTCAGCGAGGATGGTCAGGTAGGCGAAGATGGCCGGCAGGCCGATGCTGTCGAAAAAGCCGACAGTGCCGGCCGGGGTGAAGACAAAGATCTTGAGAGCGCCATGGGCGAGGAAGAGCACGCCGAGGGATACGCGTAGGATAAGCGCGGCATAAGGCGCGGTGTTCTGGTTGGTCATCGGATCGTCCTTTCGTTTCGAGGAAAGGGCGGCACACCGCGCCGCCTGTCCGACATAGTTAATTGCGATCTATTGTCGCCATAAGCTCTCTGTTGATTGAATGAATATAAACGATATGTTGCGAATATGGATTCAATAGAGCAAATGCGGATGTTTTCGGCCGTGGCCGCCACGACGTCCTTCTCGAAGGCCGCCGGACGCCTTGGAACCAGCGCGCAGAATGTCAGCAAGAACATCCGGGCGCTGGAGGATGCGCTCGGCGTTCTGCTTTTGCATCGGACCACGCGGGTTGTCACTCTGACGGAAAGCGGGCAGGCCTATCTGCCCCGGTGTATCCGGCTGATCGAGGATTTCGACGAATTACGCTCGGTTATGAGGGACGAGGGCGCCGCGCCGAGCGGTAATCTTGTCGTCACCGCGCCGGTGCTTTTCGGCGAGATGTATCTGATGGCAGTGGTCGAGAAATATCTGGCGGCCAATCCCGGCGTGACGATCGACCTCCGGCTGAGCGACCAGCACCTGTCCCTGATCGACGAGGGCGTCGACCTTTCGGTGCGCATCGGTGTGCTGCAGGATTCGACCCTGATCGCAAAACGGCTCGGAGAGACCCGGCTGATCACCTGCGCGGCGCCATCCTATCTGGACGAGGCAGGCCGCCCCATGCATCCAAACGAGTTGCAGGCTCACAGATGCGTTTTCGATACCAACCGCCGGACGCCCGGGCAGTGGTCGTTTCGCGATGGCGGAGAAAGCCTGACGGTGACGATCCGGCCACGGGTCCGGGTGAACAGTGCCTCCGCCGTCAGAAGGCTGCTGCTGTCGGGCGAGGGTATCGGAATCGTGCCGAGTTTCGTCGTCGCGGAGGATCTGCGCAGCGGGCGTCTTGAGGCGCTGCTGGAGCCGTTCGAGGATCGCAGCCTGCCGGTATCGCTGCTCTATCTCGCCAATCGCCACCTGTCTCGGAAGGTCCGGTCCTTCATCGGCTTCATAGAGGCTGAAATCGCGGCTACGGAAAACTGGAACGCGATCTGACGCCGCGATTCCCGGACCGTCATCAAACAGTCAAGCTCCGTGGCTAAAGTGCTCCAACTTGCAGTGAGGATTCCGTATCCCGGAGCGGGCATGCGGGCGGCTTCAGAACGGCAATGGAGCGAACGATGCGACAGGCATTTGCGCGTGCAGTGATGGCGGCGACCGGCATTGCCGCAATTGCAGGGGTTCTGTTTTCAGCTCCGGTAGCCGGGGCAGACACGCTCCGGATCGGCGTCCTTGGCGGCAAGGCTGTTTCAGATGATTTTGCGGCGCAGAAGTGCCTCGCGCACGATCTCGCGGACGGTCTGTCGGCACCTGTACAAATCCTGGCCCTGCCATCCGGTGACGAGCTGCGGCAGGCCCTGATCGTCGGTGCGGTGGATATGGCTGCTCTCTCAACCCGGTCCTACAGCGCGCTCTGGCGGGCGCACCCGGGGGCGGTGCAGCCGGTGCTGGCCACGCTCGGCCGTGGCGGGGCCATGGGATACCGCGCTGTCGCACTTTCCCGTCCGGGTGCGGAAATCGACACGCTCGATAGGCTGAAAGGCAAAAACATCGGATTCGCGGACCGGCGCTCCATGCCGGGCTATTTCGTCCCGTCTGTTGCTCTTGAACGGGCCGGGCTGAATACCGAGGGGGATCTGAAGTCAGTCCAGTTCGGTGGTGGCTATCACGCCACGCTCACAGCGCTGGAGAGTGGCGCGGTGGATGCCGCGCTGACTTGGCGGTCCGACTCCGGGGCCGATTCCGTATCGGGTGCAGGCCCGTTGCAGCGATTTCAGGCCTCCTCTCATACGAATTTCATCGAATTCTGGCGCTCGCCGCTGATGCCGAATGGCCCGGTGGTTCTGCGCAAGGCGCTCCCCGAAAGCATCAAGAAGATCGTGACCAATCGGATCGCGGCCCTTGGCGAGACGGCGCCCGATTGTCTGGCAATGGCTTTTGGCCTGCCGGTGACGGGGGTGTTCCCGGTCACGCATGCCGACTACGAGACTTTCATCGTCGCCGACCACAAGCGCATTTCCTTGTCCGTCGCCAGCAACTGAGCGGCTGGGCACCCTCTACGGCTTCATGAAACTGAAGCAAAAGAGTCACGAGAACGACCCTCTCGATTGATACCAACGCTGCAGTCGGATCTCGCGCGGTGTGACCCGTTCAAACCGTGTCGTCCGAACTGCCGGTCACCCTTGTGGCCGGTCCCGACGGGCTGTTCGCAGCCCCGCACGGCGCGAGACTCAGAGGTAGGGCATGATCGAATTCAAAAACGTTACTAAGGCTTTCGGCAACATGGTCGCGGTCGATTCCGTGACTTTCGCTGTCGACAAACCGCAGATGATCGGCGTCATCGGCCGCTCCGGCGCCGGGAAATCGACCTTCCTGCGGCTGTTCAACCGACTGACCTCGGCCACGTCCGGGCAGATCCTCGTTGAAGGCACCGACGTGCTCAGCCTGAAAGGCAACGCCAAGCGGCGTTGGCAGAAAGACTGCGCGATGATCTTCCAGCAGTTCAACCTGGTTCCGCGCCTCGATGTCGTCACCAACGTGATGCTCGGCCGGCTGAACCAGCAGGGCACGCTGCGCTCCATGTTCAAGATCTTCTCCCAGCAGGACATCGACGATGCGCTGGCCGCACTCGACCGTCTCGGCCTGGCCGAGCGGGCCTTGCAGCGGGTGGAGACCATGTCTGGCGGACAGCAGCAGCGCGTGGCCATCGCCCGCGGTCTGATGCAGGCGCCGAAGATCATTCTTGCCGATGAGCCGATCGCTTCCCTAGACCCGTTGAGCGCCGAGGTGGTCATGGGCTCGCTCCGGGAAATCCACGATCGCGACGGCATCACCGTGATGTGCAACCTGCACACGCTCGATACCGCGCGCAGCTATTGCGACCGGGTCATCGGCATGAGTCAGGGCAAAGTGGTTTTCGACGGCACGGCCGACGAGCTGACCCCGGAAGCGGCGCGCGAGATTTACGGCGCCGACGCGGCCCTGAACGAGGCGGTCACCTCCACAAGCATTTCGGCCGGCGCCTCCGCGCGGGCCAAATCCGATCCCTCAGTACCGGGCCATGGGGCCACGGTCGCTGAGGCGAATGCAGCTACGGCCTGAATGCGGCTACCGCCGATGTTCCGTGGCAGCAATTCCAACCTAGGGAGTAGTTAGGGATGAATTTCGTTCGCAATTTCGCGGTGGCCGCAGCTGTCGCCATGACAGCGTTTGGCGCCGTTTCTGTCCATGCTGAAGACAAGATCTCCGAATTCCGCATCGGCGTGCTCGGCGGTGAGAACCAGTCCGACCGTATGCGCTCCAACGAGTGCGTCCGGAGCAAGGTCGAAGCGCTGCTCGGCGTGCCGACGAAGATCTTCGCGCCGGCCGACTATAACGGCGTCATCGAAGGCCTGATCGGCCGTAACCTCGACATGGCCTGGCTCGGTGCTTCCGGTTATGCCAAGACATACATCACGGACCCGGAAGCTGTTGAGCCGGTCCTGGTGAAGATCAATGCCGACGGTTCCATGGGCTATCACTCAATCGGCTTTGCCCGCGTCGACGGCAACATCAAGTCCCTCGACGACATGAAGGGCAAGAAGTTCGGTTTTGGCGATCCGAACTCGACTTCCGGCTATCTGATCCCGTCCATCGAAATCCCGGCTGCCGGTTTCCCGATGGAAAGCGGCAAGTATTTCGGTGAGGTCGTCTTCACTGGCGGTCACGAGCAGACCATCGTCGCGGTTGCCAACGGTGACATCGACGCCGGCGTGACCTGGGCCGACGGCCTGGGTGCCTGGGAAGAAGGCTACAACAGCGGCGCCCTGCGCAAAGCTGCCGATGCCGGTCTCGTCGACATGACCCAGCTCGTTCAGATCTGGAAGTCCAAGGTCATTCCGGAAGGTCCGGTCGTGCTCCGCAAGGACCTGCCGTCTGACGTTAAAGTGAAGGTGACGGGCCTGATCGCCGGTCTCGCTTCCCTCGATCCGGAATGCGCCTACAGCTTCATGGCCGGTGAAATCAAGGGCATGGCCCCGGTTTCCCACGAGACCTACGAAGTCATCATCGAAGCGCGCAAGCGGAAGATGAAGTAAGGCACTGCCTTGCTGACTGAACACGGGCCGGGATCGCCACTGTGCGGTCCCGGCCATGTTCCGGACCTCGGGTCCGGGAGTTCCAAGTTTTCCAATGCAGGACATTCCCCATGGTTGAAGTGATGCGGCAGGAAGTGCTCGCGCTCGAAGGGCGCCGACGGCTCTATACCGGGCTTTCCCTCGCGCTGCTGCTCGCCGTCGTGCTCTCCGGATACAGCGAGGCATCGGCTCTCAATTCCGGTGGTTTCCTGCAGGGGCTGTCCAAGTTTCTCGACTACCCGGCGCAGATCGTCTCTCAGGCCTGGGATCAGGGATGGGCCTTCTGGGCCCTGTTCCCGAAATTCCTGCCGGCCTTGATCGAGACTCTAAATATTGCAGCCGTGGCAACGCTCATCGGCGCCGTCTTCGCGACAGTCCTGTCCCTGCTGTCCAGCCGTAACCTGGAAGTTCCGCCGGCTGCCATTCCGGTCGTGCGCCGCATCATGGACATCATGCGCGCCTTCCCGGAGCTGATCATCGCCCTGTTCTTGATCTTCGTGCTCGGCGCCAGCCCGGTGCCGGCGGCAATCGCGGTCGCTTTCCACACCTCCGGCGCTCTTGGAAAGCTGTTCTCCGAGGTGAACGAGAATATCGATGTGAAGCCGCTGGAGGGCCTGAAAGCCGTCGGCGGCAACTGGCTGCAGCGGGTCCGCTTCGGGGTGATCCCTCAGGTGCTGCCGAACTACAGCAGCTATTTCCTGCTGCGTTTCGAGATCAATGTGCGCGCTTCCGCCATCCTCGGCTTTGTCGGCGCCGGTGGTATCGGCACCGAGCTTTCCCGCGCTATCGGCTGGGGTGCCGGTTCCGAGACCGCTGCGCTCTTCCTCATGCTGTTCCTGTCGATTGTCGCCATCGACCAGCTGTCATCCTATCTCCGTCGGCATTTCGTCGGCGCCGACAATTTCAGCTAGGGGAGGCGGATATGGCTGTCATTTCCGATCAGGGCGCCGCTGTTATGGCCGAGCCGGTGCGTATCTCGGTGAAAAAGGCATCCGCCGTGCCGATGCTGTTGCTGGCCGGCGTCGTGCTCTACCTGTTCTATGCCTGGACCGCGTTCGATATCACGGCACTGCTCGCCCGCGCCCAGCTCTCCAAGGGGGCGCTGCTGATCTCCGATGCGGTCGCCTACAAGACTCACGTTACCAAGAATTTCCGCCGGGGCGACTTCGAAGTCGCTATCGAGGGGGAGCGGCACGCGACTTTCAAAACACTGCCGGACTGGGTGACGGGCGATGCCGATAAATTCACCGTCGATCTCGGTGAGGGCTATGTCGTCCGGGTCGAGGGCAAGAGTCTCGCTTTCGAGGTGCCGGATTACGGGACCATTCATGCGGAACTTGTGGGCAAGAAAATCGTCACCACGTTGCCGGACGGGCCGGTGCCGGACTGGCTCAATGCCCGCGACGTGAAGCTCGATGCCCGCCCGACCTTCTCTCGCAGAGTGCAATTCACACGGGCCAAGCTGGAGATCCACAAGTTCCAATACGGCTGGGAGAATTTCTGGTTCCCCTTTACCTCCGAGTTGCACGGCAGGAGCTTCAGCGAGTTGCTCTCGCTGTCCACTTCCGGTGACCGGCTGAACCCTGACCAGGCGAACTGGCAATACATCCTGTCGAGCTTCTGGGGCAATCCTGAGTGGCAGCATGGCCATGTCGCCGTGGCCCTGTTCGAGACCATCCTGATGGCGGTCCTCGGCACCGTCACGGCAGCTTTCTGCGGCCTGCCATTGGCCTTTGTCGCGGCCTCCAACTTCAACCCTAACGGCACGATCCGCTTCGTGGTGCGCCGGGTGTTCGACTTCGTGCGCGGCATCGACATGCTGATCTGGTCGCTGATCTTCATCCGGGCCTTCGGTCTGGGCCCGCTGACCGGCTCGCTCGCCATCGCCTTCACCGACACCGGCTCGCTCGGCAAGCTGTTCTCGGAGGCACTGGAGAATATCGACCGCAAGCAGGTGGAAGGCGTCGGCGCCACGGGCGCGAACCGCTGGCAGCGCTACCGCTTCGGCGTGATCCCGCAAATCCTGCCGGTCTTCACCTCGCAGTTCCTCTATTACGTGGAATCCAACACCCGCTCGGCAACGGTGATCGGCGCGCTCGGCGCCGGCGGTATCGGCCTTGTGCTGGTGGAGACCATGCGGACCTCGCGGGACTGGGAAAACACCTTTTATATCATCAGCCTGATCATCGTCATGGTGTTCATGATGGACGGTGCGTCAAGCTGGCTGCGGCGCAAACTGATTGCTGGCGGGGAGAGCCGATAAAGAATTCGACCGGGCAGGGCACCCCTCTGTTGACAAGCCCCGCCCGGCTCGCCTATATGCGTGCTTCCGCGCGGACAAGACGGCTTCGGCCATGCCCTCGCGAGCCCTATGGGGCGGAGTAGCTCAGCTGGTTAGAGCAGCGGAATCATAATCCGCGTGTCGGGGGTTCAAGTCCCTCCTCCGCTACCAAGGCCTCAATAAAATCAATATTTTAGGTGGTGGGTGTGTAGCCCTCTGGAGCTGTGCGCTGTTACGTGGCGAAAAGTTTTTTGTTCGTCTCGGCCTTGTTACCGCGAATTAATCGCGGAAAGGTGGAGCGACGAAAGCGCTTTTTGCCTGATAGATGTGTTTTGCTGATGGAGATTCTCGAAAGCGCTCTCTTTTGGAAGGGGTAGAGGACCTGATAAAAAAACCGTCTGGGATTGATGAGCGGCCAGAGCAGCTTCGGCCACCTATCGTTAAAGGTGATGGGAACACTGATTCGGAACGCTATCTTGCGAAGCTGGCGGACAGGTCGTTCCTGAACCTCTGGTCATATCCGAGCCCGTACCGCGATCAGAAACTAGGCAACAAAGGCGATGGGAAGGAACTCTGCGACCTGCTCGTAGTGTGTGGCCCGCACATCATCATCTTCAGCGAAAAGACAATAGCGTGGCCGTCAGGTGATCTGAAGACTGCCTGGTGCCGATGGGCGAAACGAGCAATAAGAGATTCTGCGAAGCAGGCAAAAGGTGCTGAACGTTGGATATCGGAATATCCAGATCGGCTTTTCCTCGATCGTGAGTGCATAAACCCCTTTCCGATAGATCTTCCGTCCAAAGATGTCCGGCAGGTTCACAGAGTCGTCGTTGCGAGTGGTTGTGCTGAGGCATGTCGAAGGCACTTACCCGGCTCATCCGGCAGTCTGATAATTCGACCAGATATCTTAGGACCAGATCATTGGTCGGATAAATGTGCGTCAATATGGCCACTTGCTGTTGGAGACATCGATCCGGGTGGGTCCTTCGTGCACGTGTTCAATGAAAATGCGCTCGATATCGTAATGGCGGAACTGGACACCGTCACTGATTTCACTGACTACCTGACAAGAAAGGAAGCCTTCGTCCGATCTGGCCGTCTTCTTGAGGCTCACGGTGAAGAAAACCTACTCGCTTATTATGCAATTCGGGTCAACGAGAATAAAGATCATGACTTTGTGGTTAATGATCCAGACATTCCATTAACAATAAATACGCACCATTATGATAATTTTATCAGTAATTCTCAATATTTAGCCAAAATAGAAGCTGATAAGATTTCGTATTTATGGGACAGGTTGATCGAGTCATTCACAAAGCACATGCTCCAAGGAACATCAATTACTTTGAAGGGGCAAGACTTCAGTCTTCGTATGAGTGAACTGAGCATACGACAAATGGCTCTTACGCCGAGGTTCATCAGGAGGTCGTACGCGGAAGCAGTCAAAGGAGCTCTCGAGAGGGGGAAGGAAGAACGCCGGTTCTTCCGAGTCATGATGGGCCATGCAGGGACGAAATTTTGTCAAACAGCGTTTTTTATTCAGACCTTTAAATACCTCGAGTGGATGGAGAACAAAGGAGGCTACGAGCATTATCGCATCAAACGGACCGAATCCGCGAAGGTCTACGCACGAGGGTTGCTTGAAAAATATTCGCATCTTTTGCAGGTGGTTGGGATTTCAATGGAGCCTCCGGAGCAAGGTCGCGGCAGTTCCGAGGATTTAATATATGCGGAGCAAGCAACATGGACACAGGAAGAGCGCAGAGCAATCCGTGAGGATTGTAAGAACTTTGATGTCCTTCAAAATATAACAGAACGCCCATGGGGAGGTCAGGAATTTCCAGATGTTGAGACTATCAGCTTCTCTGTACCTACACCGCATGAACCTGCGTCAGGTATGAATAGAAGTCAGAGACGTGCATTGAAAGCGCGAAATCGCAAAAAGCGTCGATAGACGTGGCTTCTGCTTTTCGGGCGCTTGTTTTCGAGGCTAGGTAGTTGCGATGAACTCCGTTGGAGGCCTGGTCGACGTAGGTGTCACTCCAGAAAACGTTATTTAACAAGTGATTACGAGAAAGATCAGCGAGGTGGGGTTACAGATGTAGCGGACCTCCGCTACCAATTTTCAAAGTTGAAATGCCCGATACAAAAAAACTCGCTTTGCTGAGGGTGAGGCGCGGCTTCAGGGCGCTCACTGGCTTGCGCATCGGCGGGTTTGGTTGGGGCAATCGCCGGGTTGACCGCACCGTTCTGAAGCACCGCTAGAACAGAGATTTTTCGCACGCCACCCGTGCGCGACCCTTCCTTTGAGCTCCATTAAACTGGACACAAGAAAGGCGGATTAAGGGTTCCGCTCTTTTTGACGGAACGGCCTTCAGCATGCGTTAACGGGCATTCCCAACAGTTTAATCAGCAATATCGAAGATTGGATTGGGCTTTTCGGGTTTGGTGTGTGTGCTGCGGGTGTGGTTTCCACACATAAATTATCGCTGTGTATTAACTGAATTTAATTTCATTTAGGTTATGCCGACCGACGGCAGTCCCAGCGCATAAGCGGAATAAGAGATGCGGTTTAGATTCTTTCGCCCGAATAATTTGTCTCGACAATTATTGCGCGTTATTTTTTCGATTTACTTAGCCGTTACATTATTGGTAACGGGAATACAATTTTTTGCTGAATATGTAAAAACCAAAGAGTCAATATTGAATGAACTGGAACAGTTGGCGCGGACAGTCAGTGCTCCTGTTTCAACCAGCCTTTGGCAATATAATGATAAACAGGTTGAAGCGCTCGCATCTGGGTTGCTTGAAATGCCGATCGTTGAAGGCATAGACATTTTTAATCAGCATGCGGAGACGGTGTTATCCAAAAAATCCTATAATATTATGTCCATACCATTATCTATTTTCAGTGCGTCATATGATTTGACGTGGTTTAAAAATGAAAAAGAAACAAAACTGGGGGCGTTGACGGTATATTCATCGTCCAGTGTTGTATTTGATAGAATATTGTTTAATTTTATTCTTATATTCATCGCCTCTGTGATAAACATATCTATTCTGTTTTTCTCTTTTGTATGGGCATTCGATAGGTTTTTGTCTGTTCCTTTAACGGAGCTGATATCGCAGGTTGATGATATCAGAATGGATCGGAAAACAGGCAGGAGGATAAGTCTTCCTGTCGTCGAGAATAATGAGCTCAAGAAGCTTCAAGACCATATGAATATGATGTTTTCTGATATAGAGAATCATCAGAAAAAATTATTGGAAGATGAAAAGGAAAAAAGAAATTGGCTTGAGGATGCCGTTGCCAAAAGAACAGAAGAATTGCTTGTTGCAAATGAAAATTTAAAATACCTGGCGGCAAAAGATTATTTAACGGGAATACTTAATCGCCGAAGTTTTTATGATTATTCTCATCCGTTATTGATCAGCTCTCAACGTAATCGATCATTTGTGTCGTTCATTCTGATGGATATAGACCATTTCAAAGTCATAAATGATACACACGGTCATTTCGTCGGCGACAAGGTGCTCGTCCATTTTGCGCAGATGACTGGGGAGCTGCTGAGAAAGCCCGACCTTTTCGGGAGAATAGGGGGGGAAGAATTCGCCATACTCCTACCCGATACGGAAGCCGATGAAGCCTTTCGGATCGCAGATGAAATACGCAAGGCTGTCGGGATTTCTGTTCTGGATGTCGATGGCAAATCAATCACATACACTATCAGTCTCGGTGTGGCATCGTCCGAGCCAGGAGACGTTTCAGTGGACGAGCTGTTTAAGCGCGCCGATGTAAAACTTTATGAGGCGAAAAACAAAGGTCGTGATCGTGTCCAAGCATAACTTACTGGGTCGCCTGTTTATTCTGGTGCTTTTTGCTGTCGGGTTGGGCACGGGCAGAGCTGGTTATGCGGAGACGTTAAAGGTTTGCTATGACCAGTGGCCGCCGCTGACGATCTTCCCGTCGAACGGATCTTCCGCGCGGGGCGTTGTCATCGATATGTTTGAGGAAGTCTATTCCGCGCAAGGCTATGAGCTGGAGTTTTTCGAAGTCCCTCTGGCGCGAGGACTCGCAATGGTCTCCGACGGTCTTTGCGATATTTTGCCCGAATATGTCGAGGCAGTGAACACAGAGAACGATTTTGTCTATGCGAATGAGCCGACATTTGCCTATACGACGGCCTTTGTCGTCAGGAGGGACGATCCCTGGCGCTACCTCGGCATCCAGTCCATAAAAGGCAAGCGCGTCGCAACCGGTCCCGGTTGGGATTACAGCTCAATGAGCATGTCCTACCAGTCCTATATCGACGATCCGAATAACGCGGACTTCGTTGAAGTGATCGCCGGATACGACGATGTGGTCGACCGTATCTTGCGGATGATTATTGAAGACAGGGTGGATCTTTACGCCGACAACGAGCTCGTCCTCCAGCATGTCTTAAATAGGTTGAATCTGCATGATGAACTTCAGATCGCGTTCCCCGGTCTGGAGAAAAAGCTCGTCGAGCGGCCGATTTTTTCAAAGAAAATCCCGGCGGAAAAAAGACAGGAACTTATAAGGGTCTGGGATGAGGGCCGTCTGTCGATTAAGGGGGAGAAAGAAAGCATGCTTCTCCAAAAGTATGGCGTGAAACTGGAAGATCCGAGCTGACCACTGGAGCCGTAGCCAGCATTTGCAGCGGCCGTATGGAAGCCTTCTTCCCGCGCCGGTTTCCGGTCATCCAGCAAAATGTGGGCACAGGCCGTCCATCCTTGGCGCGCCTCATCTAGCGTCGTGACGCTGGCAACTGAAAGAACGCGCATCCTGGTAGGAGCTCCGGATTGCTCTACCTTGACGATGGATGCCTGAAAGTGCCGGCGGATACGAAACCTGTTCCGATACACCGCTAGTTTCCCTCAGGAGATCATTCGCCTGAACGGCTCCGCTAGATCCGTTCCGGCCAGTAAGGCGACACACTAAGCAACAAAGTACGGCAGATCATCCTTGGCCGAACATCCCAGAGTGACAATCCGTTCCGTTATTTTGATGGCGCGCTGGTATTTAGCCTCGCATTCGGCGCGGGATAGGTCGATCATGAGCGGTCCCATGATCGAGACGCCATAGTCTGCTTGCAGTGTGCGTACCTGACGGCGGGTATCCAGACCATCTGCCAGCCAGGCAAGCTCGAACTCCATTTTCTTGGTTACAAAGCGCTTATTATCAATCAGCTCGCGGCGTATTTCCGCTTCTGTCCGGAGAGTGTCTTCCCAATAGAGTCCCTCGGTGCTGGCAACGTCGGGGGATGACTTAACGAAGGCCAGGCAAAAGACGAGATAAACCATCTCCCTCTCGTTTGCCGTGCGCCACGCGCTGCCCTCAAGGGTTCCCCAGATTGAGGTGTTCAGGGTTTCATAGATTTCAGGCACTTTGGAAAAGAAAATGCGATGCAACTTGTTGTCGTTAAGCGTTAAATCCAGTTTTTGCGCTTTATAGATATCGACGGCTGCATACTTGTTGCAGGCAGGGCAGGTGTCGCCCTCAAAACGGCCTTTCTTATAGATGTGGGAGCATGACTTCCCTTGGGCCGTCTCGTTCTTGCAGAGCAGATAGGTTTCCGGATTGTCCTCATCGTCCTGTTGCTGGCCAATCCAGTTAAACCGGTTTTGAAACTGCAGGAATGACCGGGGAGGGCTCCAGAGAGTCCATTTCAAGTTTTCGACCGGGCCGAAAGTCGTCCAGTTCGAGCTGACATCGATGACGACACATTCGGTCTTGCTCGGGGAAGAGCGAAGTCCGCGCCCTATCGACTGGCCCCACAAGACCTTTGAGAGCGTCGGCCGCATATGGACAATGATATTGCACTCGGGATTATCCCATCCCTCGATCAGCACGCCGACAGAAATGAGGGCCTCGATTTCACCCTTGTCATGCGCGGCAAGGATGCGGCGCCGTTCCGTCAAAGGTGTTCCCGCCGTTATAATGGCTGTCTTGATCCCGATCGTGCGGAGGCGCTCTTCGGTAAACTCGGCAACCTTTATATCAGGGCAAAACCAGGCTGAGATCGGAAGCGGATGAATCTTCTCCCGCTCTTCCAGATAGGCCTGCGTGGCGTAATCGAGCATCGATGATCTGATGATTTCGTCCGTCAGCCGGGATACGGGATACTCGCCGGAGCTGACTTCGATACCGTCCAGATTCAGGTCATGAACGAAATGCGGCCGGTATCTCGGTTGCACCAGGATACCTTCCGCAATCAGGTCCCGAATATCGGCACAGTCAATAATGGCGTCAAAAGCCGCGCTCAACTGGTCGCGCTGATCGCCAGTCCGTCGCTCGGGCGATGCCGTCAGGCCCATGAAATGAGCGCCGGCTTTCCCCTTCTCACGGAACAGATCAATGATGCGCTTGTACCCGCTGCCGTTCGGCGAGACGCGGTGGGCCTCATCCACGATGATCAGGTCTGCTTTCGGGATCGCGTCTTCGAGCACTTCCCGCGCCCGCATGCTGGTGGAGAGCAGGACATCGTAATCGTCGAAAGCCTCCCCTTTATCCGAGACCTTCAGTGTTTTAACGCGACGTCCTTTCGTCAAGGCCGCTTGAAGCTGGTCCAGCAAAACCAGCCGGTGACAGAGAATGATGACTTTCTTGCCATCGTAGAACCTGTCGATGATTTCCCGGGCAAGAACCGTTTTCCCAGCCCCGGTCGGAGCTTTGAGAACAAATCGTTTGTAGCTTTCGCGTATGGACTGGAAGTCGTCGATAACACTTTGCTGCCAGCGGCGGAGCTTCATGACTTAAAACTATTCTTTCTTTTATAAGTGGTTAGCCAGTGCCGTCTGGCTAATTCCAACCCGTCTCAGCTTCCGGGGGCTCACGTGACTATGTCCGCAATGTCCGCTTTGCTTCATCTGGGCTCCCGATCCGAGCCGTTCAGGTTCAGAATTCGAACGGTTTTGTCGGGCCGACCTGCATAGGTACGAGGAAATCTTTGACAATTCAAATATGAAGCGGAGAAATGACGCCGCTTATTGGTGTGACGGCACTGGATATAGGTATTTCAGGAGCGAGATCTCGGCCCGCGACGGAACAGGGAAAGAAGATTCTGGAAGGGGAGTAACACGGCGTCGGCCATCCGGCTTCCCTCCACCAGATAGCGTAATCCGATAATGGCGCCGACACCGATTGATGCGGCTGTCACCGGAGCGCTCCAGGCCAGTACGGAAAATGCGGAAAGGCCCTGTCCGACGGAACAACCGAGCGCGATCACGCCGCCAAAGCCCATGAGGACCGCACCGAAGATCTGGCGGCGCAGCTCACCCGGGTCGTCGCAGGCTTCCCAGTGGAACTGTTTCCGTATGCGGGCGCCGAGCAGAGCGCCGCACAGGACGCCGGAAACCGATCCAACAGAGAACCCGCCGAATGGACCGCCAACCCCCATGACCTGCAGGACGATTTCGCCGAGTGGCATCGTGAAGCTGTGGGATTCAACAGGAACGTGCTCGAACCCGGTATGCGCGACGTAACTGGTGCCCCACCAGGCTGCGCTGCAGGACAGTCCGATCAGGACGGACCAGATGACGGCGGAGCGGTTGCTGATGAAATGCGGGTCGGTGAGTGCGGGCGCGATCAGCAGAACGGCGAGGGCCAGCGCGATGTAGAGCGCTGAAATGCCGGTATGTTCCGCGATGAAACCGGCAATGGACCCGGAACCCGGATGCGCCGCTTCGGTCCGCGGGAACAGTGTCGTGCGGAGTTCTGCCAGGGGGCCGACTGCGGCCATATAGGCGGCGATGCCGATGACCAGGACGATCAGGACCGAGCGGATATCGCCGCCGCCGACACGCGCCAGAGCACCAAAACCGCAATTCCCGGCGAGCGCCATGCCGATACCGAACATCAGGCCGCCGATGATCGACGCGGAGAGGCTGAATTCGTACCTGAAAAAAGCGGAGTTTTCGATCGTTGCCCACCCGAGTGCCGCAAGAACGGCCGTTGCAGCGACCGCGACCCCTATAGCCATCGGCCACATCATGATCCGGTCGCGGTTTCCGCCATAGAGCGCGTCTTCGATCGCACCGAGGGTACAGAAACGCGGAATCCTGGCGGCAAGGCCCAGAACAGCGCCGGTCGCAAAGCCGATCAGGGTCACGGCGGCTGTATCGGAGAGTGCAAACATCGGGGGAGTGTGGCGCGTCACGCGCTGGGTGTCGACCTGAGCTTTTTAAGGGGTGCATCGCCCCCGAATACCTAGGCTCCGAGGACGAGCTCTTCCTTGCAGAACATGTCGTAGAGCAACTCGATCATACGGATCGCCCGTTCGTCCTTCAGGCTGTAATAGATCGTCTTGCCTTCGCGACGGTGATTGACCAGGCCTTCCAGCCGGAGCCGGGCAAGCTGCTGTGAGACAGCAGCTTGCCGGGAGGAGAGCAATTCTTCCAGCTCGGTCACGGATTTCTCACCCGTGGCCAGCTGACAAAGAATCAGGAGCCGACCTTCATGTGCCAGTGCTTTCATGAACTCTGTCGCATGCGTCGCGTTCTCGATCATGACATCGATCTCGGCGTCGGTCGCGGTTTTGTCCAAAACAGGCAAGGGCATTAGGTAGGCTCCAATTGTGAGGCTGTTAGAAATCTAGGAAATCCTGGATGGTTTCAATAGCCTTTTGGGCACAATCATCATCCAGATCGGCACCGGGTGCGCCAGAGATCCCAATCCCGCCAATAATTTTGCCGGCAGCCAGAACCGGGACGCCGCCGCCGAGGACGAGGGCGTTGGTGATGTTAGGCAGCTGCGCCATCACGGCATCGGTCTGTACCAGCGTAGACAATTCCAAAGTCGACGCGCGGAAACTCACTGCGGTCCAGGCCTTGCGGGTCGCTGTTGATACTGTGTGCGGCCCGGCGAAACGGTCTCGCAGGAGAACCTGGGTCAGGCCCGTCCGGTCGACAACGGCAACAGCCACCTGATAGCCGGCCTCACTGCAAATCTTCAGTGCGGCTTGCGCGAGATTGAGGGCGACCTCGGGCTTCATCGACTCGTAAGTAACAAGTGCTTCGGCGTTCTGAGCTTTTGAAGGATGGAACGGTGTGAGCGCCAGCAGGGTGGCTAGGGCGGCACATGCAAGAATGGTCTTTTTCATCAGTCGTTTCCTTCCTTGGGCGGGTTTGTCCGCTTGTTTTTGTCGAGGAGCCGGACGAGCATCGGCCAGAAGAAATCATCGCCCGGATAGCCTTCGATCCGGCCGGTCTCCGTTCCGTTGTCCAGTAAAATGAAGGTCGGCGTGAAGTGCACCGATCCCTTGATCGTTATGTCGGCTGGCCAGGTATCGAACAGGTCCTGTCGGCGCAACGGCGCGCGTTTACCCTCGTCCGTCAGATGATAGATTCCGCCGATTTCTTCATTCCAGGCCTCGCACCATTCACAGCCCGTCTGTTCAACCATGAGCAACTCGTTGCCAGCGGCGGCCGGTGCGGTATGGCTGGCAAGACTCATGGCAAGCACTGCCATCGCAGCTGCCGCCAACAAGTTCTTGCTTTGTCGCAGTGGAGCATGGAACATAATAACAAATTCTAATGTGAGAATGTGTTGACCGCAAGTGCGGTCGGGGAAACGCACGTGGAAGAACAGAAAATGGGCTCAAAATGGGCTTCGACATAGGAATTGGCGGTGCTTTCATCGCCGGACTGGCATCCTTCCTGACACCCTGCATCCTGCCGATCGTCCCGTTCTATCTCTGCTATATTGCCGGGGTTTCGATGAACGAGCTCGAAGAGCAGGAGAGCGACGGCGCCGCGCGCCGGAAGGTTGTGTTGTCCGCTATTTTGTTCTCGGCGGGGGTGATTACCGTCTTTGTCGGGCTTGGTGCCAGCGCGTCGGTCTTCGGACAGCAGCTGCGCGAGTATTTCGATATCTTGCGCTACGTCGCGGCGGCCGTGATCGCGGCGATGGGGCTGCATTTCCTTGGGTGGGTAAAAATCCCGCTGTTGTACCGGCAGGCCCGGATGGATGTCGCGGCGCCAGCCGGGATGATCGGCCCCTACTTGGTTGGTCTGGCGTTTGCTTTTGGCTGGACGCCATGCGTCGGCCCGGTTCTGGCGATGATCCTGTTCAGTGCGGGAGCCGCTGAAACGGTCCAGCAAGGTGCTTTCCTGCTGTTTGGTTACGGCCTCGGCATGACCATGCCATTCGTCCTCGCGGGCTTCTTCTTTGGGCCTTTCATGACGTGGATGAAGTCGGTCCGCCGCTACGTTGCGATTGTCGAGAAAGGCATTGGCGCCACGCTGCTGGTCTTTGCGATCCTGATCGGGACCAACACGGTCGGCGTTATCGCCCAATGGATGATCGACACATTCCCGGTATTCGGAACCATCGGATGAGGAGACAAGACATGACGCGTGTGATTTTTGGACTTCTCGTAGTATTGCTGATCATTCACCCGGCATTGGCCGAGGTCGGTGAGGACGGGCTTCACAAGAAGCCTTGGTTTACAGTCTCTTTTAAGGATGTGGCTGAGGATATCGCGGATGCCGAAAGCCAGGGCAAGCGGCTGGCCATGATCTTCGAGCAACGCGGCTGCATCTATTGCAAGCAATTGCACGAGGGGCCTTTGTCCGACCCGGACGTGGTCGAGTTCATCAAGTCGAATTTCGTCGTGGTTCAGTACAATCTTTTCGGCGACGAGGAAGTAACCGACCTTGATGGCACGGCGTTGCCGGAAAAAGATATGGCAAAACGGTGGGGCGTGGTGTTCACGCCAACGATTCTCTTCATGCCTGAACAGGTTCCCGAAGGCGATAATGCCGGGCAATCGGCTGTCGCGACCATGCCCGGAGCCTTCGGAAAATGGACGACTCTGAACATGTTCGGCTGGGTCCGGGAGAAAGGTTACGAGGGCGAGGAGCACTTCCAGAAGTATCATGCCCGCCGGTTCCTGGAACAGCAGAAGACGCAGTAGGAACGACCGGATGCTGCTTCAGGATGGCAGATGCCTGTAACGCAACAACAAATTCAAAGATATGAATTTGTTGTTGCGTCCAAACGAATTTTCCGGTCTCCTAAATTTAAAGGTCAGCCAAAGCGCTGCCCGACAAAAAAATGGGAGGAGATTCGGTGATGAGAATTGCTGTCACCACCGTGCTGGCATTGATGCTTGGTGTTTCAGGCGTCTCGGCCGAGACGGTCAAACCCGCGGACGTGAAGATCGTCGATGGTACGGTTGCGCAAGCGCTGACCGACAAGCCGGGCGATCCCGACAAGGGGCGTCAGTGGTTCATGGGCCGCAAGCTTGGTAATTGCTTGGCTTGCCATGCGAATTCCAAGATGGCCGATCAGCCCTATCACGGCGAAGTGGGCCCGCCTCTCGACGGGGTGGCCGGTCGCTGGTCCGCGGCTGAGCTTCGGGCGATTGTCGTCAATTCCAAGGAAGCGCTTTCGCCGGAAACCATCATGCCCGGTTTCTACCGTGATGCCGGCCTCAATAGGGTCGCCAAGAAATTTGCAGGCAAGACGGTTCTGACGGCTCAGCAGGTTGAAGATGTCGTCGCTTACCTGATGACGTTGAAAGAGGAATAAAGCCGGGCGGTGGGCCATATGTGTCCCCGCGACGCTACGATAAACGGAGGAATGCCCAATGCAGATGACAAGGCGTGACATGTTCGCGCTTGCCGCCGGACTTGCCGCGGTCGGCCTGATTCAGGTGCCGGCTAACGCAAGTGAAGATGCGGTAGAGGCGGCTATCAAGAAATTTGCCGGCGGCATGCCGGAAACCGGTGGTGTCGAGATCGGCGCTCCGGAAATTGCCGAGAACGGTAACACCGTGCCGATCGAAGTGGCCGCTGCGGGCGCGACCGAGATCATGATCCTGGCGGCCGGGAACCCGAGTCCGGGTGTCGGAACGTTTCACTTTACCAAGGCCAGCGCCGAGAGCCGCGCGTCTACGCGGATCCGCCTGGCAGGCACGCAGGATATCGTGGCTGTCGCGAAAATGGCGGACGGATCGACGAAAATGGCCCGGCGCGAAGTGAAGGTGACGATCGGCGGCTGCGGCGGCTGAGGACGGAGGAAACAGAATCATGGCGAATATCAAACCCCGCGTGAAAGTGCCTAAAAAGGCCAAGGCCGGTGAGGCAATCACGATCAAGACCCTGATCAGTCATCCGATGGAGTCGGGTCAGCGCAAGGACCGGAAGACCGGCAAGTTGATTCCGCGCAAGATCATCAACAAGTTCGTCGCCAAATATAACGGCACGGATGTGTTCTGGATGGACATGGAACCTGCCGTCGCCGCGAACCCCTATGTTGAGTTCTCGGTCAAGCTGACGGAATCCGGAACCATGCGGTTCGAATGGACCGATGATGACGGTTCCGTCTACGACATCGAGAAAAAGATCTCCGTCGCGTGAACGAACGGAGACATGGGAGGATGGCATGAAAAAACTCTTGGCAATGGGAGTCATTGGACTCTTCGCGGCCACGGCTAACGTGGCGTTGGCCAACGAAGATGCCGAACTGGTGGTTGACGGTCAGGCCTTTGTCACCAAGCTGGACGCACCGGCGGACTCGCCCCTGTCAGAAATCCTGTCCGGCTGGCGGTTCCGGAATGCCGAAACACAGGAGCTGCAGACCGACGATTTCGAGAACCCGGCAATGATCTTCGCGGAATACGGCTCGGAGCTGTGGGAAACGGCTGATGGTGCGGATGGAAAATCCTGCGCGGACTGCCACGGCGATGCCGCTGAAAGCATGAAGGGCCTGAGGGCCTCAATGCCGAAATGGCACGAGGGCAAGAAGACACTGTTCGCGCTTGAGGATCACATCAACTGGTCTCGCGAAGAGCATCAGAAGGCCAAACCGTGGAAATGGGAAAGCCAGGAGATGGTGGCGATGACGGCCTTTATCGGCCTGCAATCCCGTGGCATGCCTGTAAAGGTGAAGGTCGACGGTCCGGCCGCCGAATGGTGGAAGCGGGGTAAAGAGCTCTATTACACCCGCGTCGGCCAGCTCGATATGTCATGCGCCCATTGCCACGAGAACAATTACGGCAACATGATCCGGGCTGACCATCTCAGCCAGGGTCAGATCAACGGCTTCCCTGTCTACCGTCTGAAATGGCAGGGCATGGGCTCGATCCACCGCCGCTTCAAAGGTTGCATGGACAATATCCGCGCAACACCGTTCAAACGCGGCTCGGACGAGTTTACCGCCCTTGAACTCTATCTTGCATCGCGTGGTGAAGGCCTCTCGGTCGAAACACCGGCGCTGCGTAACTGATCCAGTTCCGTGTCCGGGGTCCGTTTAGGGCTCCGGACACGGTCGGATTTTAAACGCTTTATCTGCTCCTTTACCTGAAATGCAGGGTGTTTCAGTGAGGAGAATTGTGTTCCGAAACGGGACTTGTTGAAGGAGCCTCATGTCATGTTGTCGCGCCGCGATTTCCTCCAGACGTCGTTTGCCGCCTCTGCAATCGTCGGACTGAGCGGTTTCGGGAACTGGGCCCAGCTCGCCGCACAACAGCGGCTTACCCAGAATCAGCTGCTGGACTTCGAGACGACAGGTAATGTCACCCTGGTTCATCTGACCGATTGCCATGCCCAGCTCATGCCTGTCTGGTTCCGCGAGCCGTCGATCAATATCGGTGTCGGCCAATCCGCTGGCCTGCCGCCGCATATTTCCGGCAAGAAGTTCCTAGACACCTATGGCCTGAGAGCCGGCACTCCCGAGGCTTACGCGCTGACCTCGGAAGATTTTGTGGCCCTCGCCCGTGAGTATGGCCAGATCGGTGGTTTCGACCGGATCTCCACGGTCCTGAAGTCAATCCGTGCCGACCGGCCGGACGCGCTGTTCCTTGACGGCGGTGACACCTGGCACGGCTCCATGACCGCCCTGCGCACGCAGGGGCAGGACATGGTCAATGTCATGAACGCGCTGAAGCCGGATGCGATGACCTCGCACTGGGAGTTCACCTACGGCATCGACCGGGTGACCGAGATTGTCGATGAACTGCCGTTCCCCTTCCTTGGCGCGAACATCTTCGACAGTGAATGGAACGAGCCGGCATACGACTCCCACAAGATTTTTGAGCGCGGCGGCGTCAAGATCGCCGTCATCGGTCAGGCCTTCCCGTATCTGCCGATCGCCAATCCGGGCTGGATGTTCCCGAACCTTTCCTTCGGTATCCGCGAGCAGCGCATGCGCGAGGTGGTCGAGGAAGTACGCGCTGATGGTGCCGAATTGGTCGTTGTACTGTCCCATAACGGGTTCGACGTCGACCGCAAGATGGCGAGCCAGGTCGAGGGCATCGATGTCATCCTGTCGGGGCATACGCATGACGCCCTGCCGGAGCCGGTCCAGGTCGGCAATACGCTGATTGTCGCGTCCGGCTCCCACAGCAAGTTCGTCTCCCGGCTCGATCTGGATGTCCGCGACGGTGGTGTGAAGGGCTTCAAATACCGCCTGATTCCGATCTTCTCGGACGTGATCGCACCGGATCCCGAAATGACTGCGTTGGTCGACGCCCAGCGCGCCCCGTTCAAGGCGGAACTCGGCGAAGTGATCGGCCAGACCGAATCCCTGCTGTACCGCCGTGGGAACTTCAACGGCACCTGGGACGACCTGATCTGTCAGGCGCTGCTTGAGGAACGTGAAGCCGACATTGCGCTGTCGCCGGGCTTCCGCTGGGGGCCAAGCTTGCTGCCGGGTGACGATATCACCCGCGAAGATATCTACGGCGCGACGTCGATGACCTATCCCAACGTCTATCGCAGCGAGATGACGGGCGAACTGATCCACACCATCCTCGAAGACGTCGCCGACAACCTGTTCAATCCCGACCCCTACTATCAGCAGGGCGGCGACATGGTGCGTGTCGGAGGCATGGGCTACTCGATCAACGTCAACAAGCCGATTGGCAGCCGTATATCAGGAATGACCCTGCTGAAGACCGGCGAGGCCATCGACCCGGGCAAGTCCTACGTGGTCGCAGGCTGGGCGTCGGTAAACGAGGGTACCGAGGGGCCGCCGATCTACGACCTTGTCGAGCAATATGTCGCCCGAAAGGGACGGGTCGAAATCACCCCGAATTCAGCCGTGAAGACAATTGCCGGATAGACCGGGCCGGAGACGGAAAGATGACTGAGAAAACACCAACCTCACGCAGAACCTTCCTGAAGGGCGGCTTGGCTGCCGGTGGCGCACTCGCCGCGGCGCCGGCACTGGCAGCGGGCGATCCCGCGATCCTTGAGGTTCAACCTTGGGCAAACCAGCTTGGCGAGGGCGTTGACGCAAAGCCCTACGGCACGCCGTCACCCTATGAGGCCCATGTTCGGCGCCGGAATGTTCCCTGGCTGACAGCGGACCCGGTGAGTTCGATCAATTTCACTCCGCTGCACGAGCTGGATGGTGTGATCACGCCGAACGGTCTCTGTTTCGAGCGGCATCATAGTGGTGTCGCTGAAGTCGATCCGGCCAAGTACCGGCTGATGATCAACGGTCTGGTCGAGCGCGAGCTTGTCTTCACGATGGAAGACCTGAAGCGCTTCCCGCGTGAGAACCGCGCTTATTTTCTGGAATGCGCGGCCAACAGTGGCATGGAGTGGCGCGGCGCGCAGTTGAACGGCTGCCAGTTCACCCACGGCATGATCCACAATGTCATCTATACCGGCATTCCGCTGAAGCTGATCCTTGAGGAAGCTGGTCTCAAGACCAACGCTAAATGGATCATGCCGGAAGGCGCCGACGCCGCGGCGATGACCCGTTCCGTGCCGATCGAGAAAGCCCTTGACGATTGCCTGGTCGCCTTCGCCATGAACGGGGAGGCACTGCGCCCGGAGCAAGGCTATCCGGTGCGTCTGGTTGTGCCCGGATGGGAAGGCAACATGTGGGTGAAGTGGTTGCGCCGGATCGAAGTCGGCGACATGCCCTGGCACCATCGCGAGGAAACCTCGAAATACACGGACCTGATGGCGAACGGGAAAGCCCGTCGCTTCACTTGGGAGATGGACGCCAAGTCGGTGATCACTAACCCGAGCCCGCAGGCTCCGATCACGCACGGCAAGGGCCGGACGATCATCACCGGCGTCGCCTGGTCCGGTCGAGGCACGATCAAGGAAGTGCATGTCACCACGGATGGGGGCCGGAACTGGCAGCAGGCGCGGATCGACGGGCCGTCCTGGGACAAGTCGATGCACCGTTTTTACTACGAGTTCGACTGGGACGGCAGCCCGCTACTCCTGCAGTCACGCGCTGTCGACAGCACCGGTTATGTGCAGCCGACCAAGAACGAGCTGCGTGCCGTTCGGGGTGAAAACTCAATCTATCACAACAACGGGATTCAGACCTGGCATGTCAACGCGAACGGGGAGGCGGAGAATGTCGAGATTTCTTAATCTGGCGGCGCTGACCATCGCGGTCGGCCTTGCGGGACCTGCGTTGGCGGAGCCGACCGGCCTTGGTCGACCGGCCACTCCGGACGAGGTTATTGCCTGGGATATCGATGTCCGTCCTGATGGTCTGGGCCTGCCCGAAGGCAACGGCTCGGTAGTGGACGGCGAGCCGATTTTTGCGGAACGATGCGCCTCCTGCCATGGTGATTTCGGCGAGGCTGTTGATCGCTGGCCCGTGCTGGCCGGCGGCCGGGACACGCTGACCAGCGCCCGTCCGGTCAAGACGATCGGGTCCTACTGGCCCTATCTCTCGACGGTCTGGGATTATGTGCACCGGGCCATGCCCTTTGGCGATGCCCAGTCCCTGACGGCTGACGAGACCTATTCGTTGACGGCCTATCTGCTCTATCTGAACGATCTGGTCGATGAGGATTTCGAGCTCAGCCGGGAGAACTTCACAGAGGTCGTCATGCCGAACGCCGGTGGCTTCTATGCGGATGACCGTCCCGAGACCGCCGTTTGGAAGAACCGCGCCCCCTGCATGACGGACTGCAAGCCGGAGGTGAAGATCACCGCCCGTGCGCAGGTTGTCGACGTGACGCCGGACGACCCGACCTCGAAACATTCCTCTGCGGCTCCGGCTGCGGAAGAAACCGAGGCAACGAAAGAGGAAGCGACCCAGGTCGCCGCCGCTCCGGCTGTGGATCCGGCGCTGGTCAAGGCTGGCGAGAAGGTCTTCAAGAAATGCAAGGCGTGCCATGCTGTCGGCGATAAGGCGAAGCACAAGATCGGCCCGCACCTGAATGGTATCTTTGGACGAGCCGCTGGTACTGCGGAAGGTTTCAAGAAATACTCCAAGGATATGCAGAAAGCTGGCGCTGATGGGCTGGTCTGGGATGAGGAAACGCTCGCGACCTTCCTCGCCAAGCCCAAGTCGATGATCAAGCGGACCAAGATGGCCTTCGCCGGCCTTAAGAAGGAAGACGATCTCACGGCAGTTATCGCTTACCTGAAAGCGATGGCCGAGTAAGAAGGGATGTCCGGATGAGTGTGTGGACGGCTCGCATCATCAAGGCAGTCAGCCTTGCCGTGATGCTTGCCGTCTCACCTGCGTCCGGCCCTGTTGCCGCGAGCGAAATCGGAGATGCGAAGACCGGGGCAAGGCTGTTCCAGGTCTGCAAGGCCTGCCACCGTGTCGGTAAGGAAGCCCGAAACGCTGTCGGCCCGCACCTGAACGGGGTGTTTGGCCGCGTCGCCGGTTCGGTCGAGGCTTTCCGCTATTCTGAAGGACTGATCCGTGCCGGGGCCGATGGCCTGATCTGGACGGCTGACAGTCTGGACGCCTATCTCGAAAATCCTAAAAGCCTGGTTTCGCGGACGCGGATGAATTTCATCGGCATGCCGAGCGCTGAGGACCGGTCGCATGTCATCGCCTACTTACGCGATTTCTCAGACAAGCCGAGCGACATTCCGGAAGCCGAACCTACATCGACCGCAACCGACCACGCGCTTGATCCCGCCATTCTCGCCATCGTCGGCGATCCGGACTACGGTGAATATCTTTCCGGCGAATGTCTGACATGCCATCAGGCGGGCGGATTGGACGAGGGTATCCCAGCGATCACGGGGTGGCCGCGGGAGGACTTTGTCGTCGCTATGCATGCCTACAAGAAAGAGATCCGGGCGCATCCGGTCATGCGGATGATGGCCGGTCGTTTGTCAGACGAAGAGATCGCCGGTTTAGCGGCGTATTTCGAAGGCCTCGAATAAACGAGGTGTAAAAGGGAGGAATTGCCATGTCTCTGAGTAGAAGGTCGATCCTTAAAGGAGCGGCGACAACTGCCGCGCTTAGCGTTGCACCGATGATCATGGGCGCCAGTCACGGAAAGCCCAAGGTCGTCGTCGTCGGCGGCGGCGCCGGCGGCGCGACTGTAGCGCGATACCTTGCGAAAGACAGCAAGGGCGCGCTCGACGTCACTTTGATCGAGCCGACCCGCACCTATTTCAGCTGCTTCTTCTCCAACCTCTATCTCGGCGGTTTCCGGACCCTTGAATCGCTTGGCCATACATACGGAAAGCTCGCCAGCGAATACGGCATCAACGTTGTGCATGATTGGGCTGTCGGCGTAGATCGGGATAAGAAGACGGTATCCCTGGCCGGCGGGGCATCGCTGCCCTATGACCGGCTGGTTCTTTCTCCCGGCATTGATTTCGTCGATGGCTCGGTACCCGGTTGGGATCTATCGCACCAGAACCGCATGCCCCATGCCTACAAGGGCGGCTCGCAGACCGAGCTGCTGAAAGCACAGGTCGAAGCGATGCGGCCGGGCGGCGTGTTCGCCATGGTTGCTCCGCCGAACCCTTATCGGTGCCCGCCGGGCCCGTACGAGCGCGTCTCCATGGTTGCGCATATGCTGAAGGAAAATAACCCGAAGGCGAAAATCCTGATCTTCGATCCTAAGAAGAAATTCTCCAAACAGGGATTGTTCCAGGCTGGTTGGGAGAATAGCTATCCGGGAATGATCGACTGGCTGGATTCCGAATTCACCGGTGCGCTGGAAGAGGTCCGTCCGCACAGCATGGAGCTTGTTGTCGGCGGCGAGGTGACAAAGGCGGATGTCGTCAACGTCATTCCGGCGATGAAAGCCGGCCGGATTGCCGAGCTCGCTGCGATCACGAACGACAAGGGCTGGGCGCCGGTGGTTCCCGCCACGCTGCAAAGCCGTGAGGATGAGAATATCCACGTTCTCGGAGATTCCGCGCACCAGGGAGACATGCCGAAATCCGGTTTCTCCGCCAACAGTCAGGCCAAGGTGGCGGCGAACGCCATTCGCGGCGCGCTGACCGGCTCGAAGGTCTTCCCGGCCAAGTTTGCGAACACCTGCTGGTCGCTGATCGGCACGAACAACGGCGTGAAGGTCGGCGCAGCCTATGAGGCGACGGCGGAGAAGATCGCCAAGACCTCGGGCTTTATCAGCCAGAACGGCGAGGATGCCGCCCTTCGTAAGCAGACCTACGAGGAAAGCATTGGCTGGTACGCCGGAATCAGTAAGGACATGTTCGGCTGACACTGATTGACCCCGCCGCCTGGCCGGACTGGCCGGCGGCGGGACGCTTAGCCTGAGCATCTGACAGACTGGTCGATATGGAATTTCTTGAGACATTGCTTGCGAGCGACCTGCTGTCGGATCCTGCGAAGGCTGGACTTGGCGGATTGCTTGTGGGGCTCGCATTCGGCGCCTGCGCCCAGGCCAGCCGTTTCTGCCTAAGAAGCGCATCACTGGAATTCTGGCGCGGCATGCTCGGGCCAAGTTTCGCGGTCTGGCTGCTTGTCTTCGGCTCCGCGTTGCTATTCGTTCAGCTGTTGCTCTGGTCAGAGACCCTGCCAGCAACAGAAGTGCGGCAACTGACCTCCGTCGGGACGCTCTCGGGGGCGATCATCGGCGGTGCGCTGTTCGGCATTGGCATGATCCTCGCCCGCGGTTGCGCCAGCCGCCTTCTGGTGCTTTCGGCGACCGGGAATCTCCGGGCCCTGATGACCGGGCTGCTGGTGACGGTCGTGGCCCAGGCGGCGCTTTCCGGCATCCTGTCGCCTTTGCGGCTTGATCTCTCCGCCCTCTGGACCGTCAGTCCGGAAATCCGGAATCTCAATCTTCATGTTCCTGATGTATTTGGCATCCTGCTCGGCGGTGCCCTGCTGGCGGTTGCGGTGCTGCTGGCATCGAGATCGGCTCTGGGATGGTCCCGTGCCCTGCTGTCGATGGCATTGGGCGGAACCATCGCCTGCGGGTGGCTCTTTACCGCGTCCCTGGCGCACGTCTCTTTCGAGCCGGTCTCGGTTCTGAGCGTTACCTTCACCGGGCCTTCGGCCGATACGCTTATGGCGTTGATCACCGCGCCCAGCGTGCCGCTCAGTTTCAGTCTCGGTCTCGTGCCCGGCGTCGCTCTCGGATCCTGCGCCTCGTCGCTGGTCAGGCGGGAATTCCGTGTCGAGGTCTTTGACCAGTCGACCGGTATGGTGCGCTACGTCTTTGGCGCCGTGTTGATGGGCTTCGGCGGCATGCTCGCTGGCGGCTGCGCGGTCGGTGCAGGGGTCACCGGCGGTTCGGTACTCTCTCTGACCGCCTGGCTGGCACTGCTGGCCATGTGGCTTGGTGCCGGAGCCTGCCAGTGGGCGATGGGAGACCGGGGCGTTGCGCCGGCACCTGGACGGGCTCTCTCATGACTGACGTTGCAGAAAGAATGGGCTCCATGCCGCTGATTATCCGCCTGTTTCTCGGAATCGTCCTGTTCCTCAGCTCGGCCGGTGGCCTTGTCGTGGAGATTGTTGCCGGCCGCCTGATCGCGCCCTATGTCGGCATGTCGCTGTATACTTGGACGGCGATCATTGCTGTGGTTCTGGCTGGCCTCTCCGCCGGGCATTGGATCGGTGGTCTCATGGCCGGTCCCGAGACGGACAGGCAGAGTGTATTGAAGCGTCTGGCTGGTTCGCTTGCATTGGCCGGAGCGAGCAGCCTGCTTGCTCTTGTATTGCTCAATGATCTGGCTGTCGGCCTGCTGTCGTCAGGACTCGGCCAGGTGACGATCGTGGTCTGCCTGACAACGGCACTGTTCCTGTTGCCGAGCCTCTTTGTCGGGATGGTCGCGCCGATGGTCACAAAACTGTCCGTCGACGCCAATCCGGGCCAGACGGGGGCCGTGATTGGAACCATGTATGCTGTCGGCACGGCCGGAAGCATTTTAGGCACGCTCTCGGCCGGCTATCTCTTCATCTCCTGGATCGGCTCCAGCGGCACGCTGATCGCGGTGACGGTGCTATACGGCACCCTCGCTTTGGGGTGCGCTCTGCTCGCGGGAAGGCGTCCGGCTCTGATTGCCGCCATATCGATCCTGCTGTTATCCCTGCCTCTCGCAGGGACGGGTATTGCCCGCAGTGCATTCGATTCCAGGTGTACTGTCGAAAGCGACTATTTCTGCATCGTCATCGATGACTTTGCGCCCTATAGCGGGCGCCCGAGCAGTCTGATGGTGCTGGATAATCTGGTGCACAGCATCAATGACAAGGCAGACCCGAGCCTGCTCTTCAGCCCCTATATTCAATTCGTCGATGAGTTTGCCCGGCGCCGGTTCCCGCTCGATCTCCCCGGTGTGGATTTCTCAGCCTTCTTCATCGGCGGCGGCGGTTACTCACTGCCGCGTTCCTGGGCGGCGACAGTTCCCGGCGCGCGTCTGGTGGTCGCGGAAATCGATCCGGCGGTCACGGCGGCGGCGCGTGACTATCTTTGGCTGGATGTGTCCGCATCGGGGCTCGAGATCCATCACCGCGATGCCCGTGCCCTGCTGCAATCCCTGCCGCCCGAACCCCGGTTCGACGTCATTTTCGGTGACGCCTTCCACGACATATCCGTGCCGACCCATCTGGTCAGCCGCGAGTTTAATGCCGAAGTCGCGGCCCGGCTGCGTCCGCAGGGGTTCTACGTTGCGAATGTGGTGGATGGGGCACGCAATCCGCGCTTCCTCGCGGCGCTGGTCCAGACACTGTCGCTCGACTTCGCGGATGTGACGGTCTGGCGGGAGATGGGCGAGGGAACCGGGGTGGGCCCGGACGGCCGCGTGACCTATGAGGTTGTTGCGACCCTGTCAGGCGTGCCGGAAGAAACGATCCATTCTGCCTTCGGGATCCGCCGTAGCTGGCAGCGGATCCCGATCGCGGATCTGATGGATCCCGGAGAACCGTCTCCGGTTGTGCTGACCGACGATTTCGCGCCGGTGGACCGGCTGCTGGCGCCGGTCCTGTTCTCGGGTGTGCCTACTGAGTGACCTGGGCCGTCTGCGGGCGATCCAGCATCGAGTCAACGGGAAGGCCCGCGTCCGCCGACCATTCGACCATTGAGCCGTCATACATCTTGGCAGCCCTGTTCCCGAGGATTTCCTGGGAAACGAACCAGCCGAGGCTTGCCCAGTGGCCGGTATTGCAGAAGTTGATCTGCGCGCCATCGGTCTTGATGCCAGCCAGCTGGTAGAGCTTCGCAATCGTGTCGCGGTCCCGGAACGTGCCGCCGTTCTGCGTCAGCCAGTTTTCCGGCAGATTGCGGGCACCCGGGATGGTTCCCGCACGCTTTGCCTTGGCATGCTTGTTGATGCCGAGGAACTGGTCCTGCGGCCGGTTGTCGACGATCATCTCGCCAGCGTTGCTTGCCGCGGCCATATCGGCTTTCGTGACCAGCATGTCTTCACGCAGTTCCACGGTAAAGATCGTCGGTTCCGGCACGACATCACCTGTTTCGAGCGGGTTCACCGGCTGCTTCGTCTCGGCGTTTATCTCGGCCGTGTAGGCCTTCATGCCGCCATTCAGGATCGACACCGCGTCATGACCGGCGACCTTGAATGTCCAGTAGATGCGTGTTGCCGTTCCCATATCGAGCGCAGATTTCCCGGCCGGAACGATGACGACATGGTCCTCGTTCTCGATGCCGAGATTGCCGATCGTGGTTTCCAGCGTTTCGGCGCTGGAAAGCTGCGCGATCGTGCCGTTGGCATCCTCGGTGCGCCAGCCGTCTTTCAGATAGTTGGTCCAGATCGCGCCGGGGATATGGCCGCGCAGATAATCTTCCTTGCTGGCACCGGCGAGACGACCGCGGACATCGAGAAAGACGACGCCGGGCTTGCCGATATTGGCCGCAGCCCACTCAACGCTTACCAGCGGCGTCGCCGTCTGGGCGACTGCTGTTCCGCACAGTGCGATCAAGGCAACCAAAGCTGTGACGATCGGTTTCATTGTCGGTTCCATTCTCTTGACCGGCAGGTTGTCTCCTGGGCGCTTGAGCGGAAGCTGAGCTGATATGGCCCTGCTTCCGGTCGGGCGACAGTGACGGTGATCCTGTGCCGGTAGTCGTAAAAACTCGGGTCGGCTGTTCCGCTTGATCGAGCGGAAAATCAGCAGCCCTCGGAGGATAAATATAAAATTCGTTCCCAATCGCCTAGGTGACGCGATGGAAATAGAACGAAACGGTCAAATATTGTTCCCTGTGGAGGCTATGCTTTCCCTGTCGTCGCTGATTGCAGAACGGATCGTATCTGCTGCGGGCTCTTCAATGCCGGTGACATCAGGCAGAATGGCGCAGTTTCGCCGTCCGCCCGCCCGTTGGGCGAAAAGAGAAGACGCATACAGGACCCAATTAATCGAATGGCTGAGAAGCCTGGCGGCGGGTAATCTGTCGAAGTCAGTCGGCGTTGCCTGCTAACATTTTTGGATTGAGCGCGTTCAACGGAGTTTTATCGAATGATCCTGACCTTCTGCGGCGCAGCCGGGACCGTCACCGGGTCGTGCTATTGGTTGCAAACGGACCGCTGTCAGTTCCTGGTTGATTGCGGAATGTTCCAGGGCTCGAAGACCCTGAAGGAGCTCAACTACGGGCCCTTTCCGTTCGATCCGAAGAAGATTTCCTTCGTTCTTCTGACCCACGCGCATATCGATCATTCGGGGCTCATTCCCAAGCTGGTCAAGCAGGGCTTCACCGGGCAGATCTTCGCCACAAGCGGAACGGTCGATCTCTTGACCTACATGTTGCCGGACAGTGGCGGGATCCAGGAGATGGAGGTCGAGCGGCTGAACAGACGCAACGCGCGGCGCGGCCGGCCGGCGGTGACGCCGATCTACGGCAAGGAAGATGCGCAGACCGCGCTCGGCTCTTTTTCCTCTGTCGAGTACGAGACGTGGCGTGAGGTCGGCGATGGCGTTCGCGCCCGTTACTGGAATGCCGGGCACATTCTCGGATCGGCGTCGATCGAGGTCGAAGTGTCATCCGGGGATCGGGACGCGAGGCTGTCGCGGTTCCTGTTTTCCGGCGATATTGGTCCGGACCACAAACTGCTTCATCCGGATCCGGAAGCACCCGGGAACTGGGACTGGGTCTGCTGTGAGGCGACCTACGGCGGGCGGCCTCGTGTCGATGTAACGCCTGAGCACAGGCGGGCTGTGCTTGCCGAGGAAGTGAACACGGCGCTGTCGCGGGGAGGCAACCTCTTAATTCCCGCATTCGCGGTCGAACGAACGCAGGAGCTTCTGCTTGATCTGGGGGCACTGTTTGATCAGGGGCGTATCCCTCAGGTGCCGGTTTTCCTCGACTCGCCACTGGCAATCAGAGCGACGGAGGTTTTCGAGAAGAATGCCTCCGATCTCGAGGATCTCCCGGCCGTTGGAGCCAGTTTCAGGCGTGCGAACATCCGTTTCACCGAGTCTGTCGATGAGAGCAAGCTGATCGCCCGGGTGAAGGGGGGCGCGATTATCATTGCCGGCAGCGGAATGTGCGATGCAGGACGAATTCGCCATCATCTGAAGCAGAATCTGTGGCGCTCCGATGCGACCGTCCTGTTGGTTGGCTACCAGGCTCCGGGTTCTCTCGGGGCACTTCTCGCCGGGGGTGTCGAAGCAGTCACGATTTTCGGCGAAGAACACCGCGTTAAGGCGACGATCCGGCAGATCGATGTGTATTCCGGACATGCGGACGGAGACGAATTGATCGACTGGCTGACCGACCGGTTGCCGGTGAAATCGGCCATCTTCCTTACACATGGTGAGGAGGAGGCTTTGTCGGCCATGCGAGAAGGCCTGGAAGCCAAGGGCGTCGATCCGGAACGGATCGTCATTCCTCAGCTGGACGATGTCGTCGACTTGTCAGCGGGGCATACTGCTATCCGGTTCAAGAAGAAGGTCAAACGCCTTGCTCCGGAAGCCGTTCGGGGACCGGATTGGCATAACGATCTGGCAGAGTTCTCTCTTCGCCTCAGGGAAAAGATGGAGACCGCCGCCGATGACCGGTCACGGCGCAAGATCATGCGGCGGGTCATCAGGGCTCTGGAGGATCCCAAGCGGGAGTGAGCCTCTGAGTGGAACCAGACTCGCCTCTAAGCTCTGGGCTGATTGTTCAATGATCTTGCATCACGAAGCCGTGAGTGCCGGTTATCCCATGCTCTGATCCTCATAAATCATAAGGGGGCCGTATGAGGGGCATAGATCGGCGATTGTCGAGATTTGTCCCGTTGGATGGCCTTGGAAATGTCACGCGCAATTGGAGAATTCCATATGTCCGTCGAACAGTTCACCCGACGCACCCTGCTTGTCGCGGGCGGTGCTATCGCAGCAACATGGGGCGGCGGCCTTTATGTTCCGGCGCAGGCGCAAGGCCTGGCGCCGACACCCTCGATGCGTGGCGGTTCGAACAACTACATCCCCAATGCCCCGATCGTGGAACGGATCGGTGGTGGCGGCTTCTGGATGACGGGAACGGTACGCCGAGCGGGCGACGGCGCTCCGCTGGCAGGCCAGCGCATCCAGATCTGGGCGCATACGACCGAAGGGTACGAGCGTGACCCGCACAGTCATGGCGCCACGCTTACCGATGAGAATGGGGAGTTCCGGCTTGAGATGCCGCAGATCGTTCCTGCCTTCGGGCAGCCGCACGGACATCTCGCCTATGACAGTGATGAATTCGAAACCGTCTTCCTGCGTCCGGTCATGTCGAGCTCAAAAGATACCAGTCTGCGTGCGGATTTTGTCCTCAAGCCAGTCTGATAGAGAGAGCGAAGGATACCGCGTTTCAAATCACCGGGATGAGCTCAACGCTTTCTGTTCGCGCATACAGCCTCCTGTAACAGCCTGCTAGTGTCAGTGCCGGCGCGGGTAATCGCTGCGCGCTTTCCGCGAATGGGTAAACCGATATCAGCTTTTGACTCGTTCTCTGGGTGTATATATTGAATTCAGAATTCAGAATTCTGGATGCGAAATATGCTCAAGATCGTCCCCAAGCTGACGGATCAGGTTTACGACGCGCTGGTCGAAGAAATCTGTGACGGTCGCCTCCGTGCCGGAACCCATCTCGTGCAGGAGAGGTTGGCCGACCGTTTCGGCGTCTCCAGACAACCGATCCAGCAGGTCATGTCGCTCTTGAAAGCAGACGGCATGGTGGAGGAGCGTGGCCGCCGCGGTCTTTTTGTGGCGCCGCTCGACCCGGGCCGGATGCGGAACCATTACGGCATTCGCGCAGCGTTGGACGGATGGGCTGCCAGGCAGGCCGCCGCGCGGATGGCCGCCGATCCGTCGCCATCGGCTGCGCTGAGGGCAAAAGGGGAATCGATACAGGAGGCTGCAAGGACGGCGGCGACCGAGGGGGACGCCGTCTCGCTGATGCGCCGCGATGATGCTTTTCATTTCATGCTCTATGCGGCTGCAGGCAATCCGATGCTGGCGACAACGGCGGAACCCCATTGGCGATTTCTGCGCCGGGCAATGGTCGATGTGTTGCGCCAGGCCGAGCGACCGGAAGTGATCTGGAAGCAGCATGCGGAAATCCTTGAGGCGGTTTTGGCCGGCGACAGCGATACAGCGGAACGGCTCGCCGTGAGCCACGTCGAGAATGCCTGCGAGCTGCTGGCCAGCGCCCTCGAGATGGCGCAGCAGCGGGAGGCTGGTAGATGACACCAATGCCGAATATCGGGCAGATGCTTTCCGCACAGGCACGGCTGCAGCCGGGCCGGATAGGCGCTCGTGACCTTGAACGGGAGATGAGCTTCGCGCTCTGGAATGCGCGCGCCTGCAGGTTGGCCAATGCGCTACTCGGTTTGGGGCTGTCCAAGGGAGAGCGGGTCGGCGTGCTGGCCTGGAACCGGGTCGAGTGGCTGGAAATCTATGCCGCTGCCGCCAAGGCTGGGCTTGTCGCGGTGCCGGTGAATTTCCGTCTGGTGACGCCGGAGATTCGTTTCATCCTGCAAGATTGCGCGGTTTCGGCGGTGATCGCCGAGCAGGAGCTGCACGATGCAATCGACGAAATTCGTGCCGATCTAAGTGTCCCGGAGAACAGGTTTGTGCATCTCGGCGGGACCGGGACCGGGACCGGGACGCCAGCCGGCTGGCGCGGTTATGAAGACCTGATCGCGGCCGGTGCTCCACGTGAGCCGGAAGTGGCGGTCACACCTTCCGATCCCTGGTGCCTGATGTATACATCGGGAACGACCGGCAACCCGAAAGGCGCGATCCGCGGGCATCAGGGAATCGGCAATCTCGCCCTGATGACGGCGGTTGAACTGGGCCTCGGCCGGAATGACGAGGCAATGCTGGTGATGCCGATGTGTCACGCCAATTCCCTCTATTTCTTCGCCTCCTTTCTGCATTGCGGCGGTGCGACCAGCGTGTTTTCCCGCCGCAGTTTCGATGCCGGGCACTGCCTTCGGGCCTTGGCCGAGACCGGAGCGAGTTTCACCTCCCTGGTGCCGACCCATTACGAGATGATGCTCGATCTCCGGGGCGAGGCCGGCGACCTCCGGCGGGTGCAGAAGCTGATGATCTCATCGGCGCCTGCGCGTGAGGAAACCAAGCACCGGGTCATGGAGATGTTCCCGAACTCCGGCCTGTTCGAGCTGTACGGCTCGACCGAGGCCGGCTGGGTGACCATGCTGCATCCGGACGAGCAGTTCGATCATCTGGGCTCGGTCGGCCGCGAGGTCGTTGGCTCCCTGCCGATCCGCTTGCTCGACGATGACGGCAATGAAGTGCCCGACGGAACGCCGGGAGAGCTCTACAGCAACGGTCCCTACGTCTTCGACGGCTACTGGAACCGGCCCGACAAGACGGCGGAAGCCTTCCGGGGAGATTATCTCTCGGTGGGCGACGTGGCCCTGCGCGAGCCGGACGGATTTATCCGCCTGATCGACCGGAAGAAGAACATGATCATCTCCGGCGGCGAGAATATCTACCCGACCGAGGTCGAGGCGGTGCTGGCCCGGCATCCCGATGTGCGCGACGTCGCCGTCGTCGGACGCCCGGACAGCCGCTGGGGAGAACGGGTCGAGGCAGCGGTCGTGCTGCGCGATGGCGCGGGCGTTTCCGCGCAGGCCCTGATCGAATGGTCGCGGGGGAAACTCGCCGGCTACAAGCGACCGCGTGTCGTCACCTTTATCGAAGCCACGGAAATGCCGCGGACTGCCACAGGCAAGATCCAGCACGGAGTGCTGCGTGACCTGCTGGCAAGCCGCATGTCCGAAAACTGACCCGCAAACAGGGTCCCAGGGAGAAACAGGAATGACCGACGTCCAAGACCTCAATGCCGACACGCTGAGTGTTGCCGCGTGGATCGCGCGCCTGCTGAAGGAGCGCGGCATCGACCGGTTCTTCGGCCTGCAGGGTGGTCATATCCAGCCGATCTGGGATCATGCCACCCGGAACGGCATCAAGGTCTATGATGTGCGGCACGAGGCTGCCTCCGTGCACATGGCTCATGCCCATGCGGAGCTGACCGGCACGCTTGGTGTCGCCATGGTGACGGCGGGGCCGGGTGTGACCAACACGGTGACAGCAATGGCCAATGCCTCGCTCGCCCGTATGCCGGTGCTGCTGATCGGCGGCTGCACCTCGCGCCCGCAGGCCAACATGGGGCCGTTGCAGGATATCCCCCATGTCGACATCCTGCGCCCGGTGACCCGCTATTCCCGCACCGCCCGGGTGCCGGATCAGGTGATCCGCGAGCTGGACGAGGCGATTTCCTGTGCGATGGGTGACACCGGCGAGCCCGGTCCGGTCTATATCGAGATTCCGACCGATGTGCTGCGCACCCACGTGCCGGAGAACCTGATACCTGCAGACTGGATGGCGCCGAAGCCGCCGCGCCAGCCTGCACCCAGCCCGGACCGGGTGTCAGAAGCTGTCGCCGCGATCCGCGCCGCCCGACGCCCGCTGGTGATCAGTGGACGGGGTGCCCGCTGGGCCGGAGACGCGCTTGTCCGCTTCCTCGACACCGCTGACGCGCTCTACCTCGACACCCAGGAAAGCCGCGGCCTGGTACCGGCGGATCATCCGTCCGTTGTGGGTGCGGTGCGCGCTGCGGCGATGGGGCAGGCGGATCTTGTCATCACCCTCGGCCGCAAGCTCGACTACCAGGTGGCCTTCGGCTCGCCTGCGGTCTTTCCCGACGCCGCTTTCCTGCGCATTGCCGACAATGCCGGCGAGCTTTTTGACAATCGGCGTGGCCAGCCGGAGATCCTGGCCGATGTCGGGCTCGCCCTCGACGCGCTGACCGACGCGCTCGGCAACGATGCGGGTACGCGGGACGCGGGCTGGCTCGACGGCCTGCGCTCGAAGCACAGGGAACGGATTGCAAAGAGTGCCGCCGGGACCGGCCCGTCGAAGGGCGGCGACGGCAAGATCCACCCGATGGCTATTTTCGATGCGATCCGCAAGGTTGCCGACCCGGATCATATTGCGGTGGCGGATGGCGGAGACCTGCTCAGTTTCGCCCGGGTCGGTCTCGCCTCTCGGACCTACATGGACGCCGGAGCCTTTGGCTGTCTTGGCGTCGGCGTGCCCTACGCGGTTGCCGCCGCGCTGGCGGAGCCGGGCCGGCAGGTAATCTCGGTAAATGGCGACGGCGCCTTCGGGCTCAATGCGATGGAGGTTGATAGTGCGGTCCGGCATGGCGCCAAGGCGGTTTTCATCGTCTCCAACAACGCGGCCTGGAACATTGAGCGCTTCGATCAGGAAGTGAATTACGGCGGGCGCGTCGTCGGCACCACGTTGCAGCATGCGGATTATGCGGCCATGGCCCGGGCCTTCGGCGCCCATGGCGAGCGGGTAGAGGATCCGGCGGACCTTCCGGCCGCGCTGGAACGGGCGCTGGCCAATGCGCCGGCTGTGATCGATGTCGTGACCTCGCGGGACGCGGTCTCCTCCGACGCGCAGAAAGGGCTTGGCTTCGTGCCTGACTACCAGGCGCTCACCGCCTGGGACGACGCCGAGCGGCGCCGGCGCGGCGAAACCGTCTGAGCGATTAACTCCTCGCTTTCAGTTGTCGGCGAGGAGTTTTTACTTCTTTTGGAGGGCGGTGTTTCCATATCCCAATGACCAGAGGGCCGGGGGCAGCCAGAATGACGGCGTAATGCCGAGTGCGCGAAATACCAGTCTGCACGCGGGTTTTGTCCTCAAGCTGGTCTGAACGACGGGAGGTCGACGATAATGAATTCGGTCCGTACGACCCTGGTGTGGGCTGTTCTCGTTGTTGCCATTGCGGTGCCAATAGCCGCAGCGGCGGCCAGTCCGCTGCTTGCATGGCGCAGCCCGGTCTACATAGTGGCCGGGTTTGCGGGAGTGATCGCGATGGCTCTGCTGTTGGTTCAGCCTTTGCTGATCGGAGGGTACTTGCCGGGGCTGCCCGCTCCGCGCGGACGGAGGATCCATCGCGTTATTGGAGCCGTTCTTGTCATCGCGGTGGCGATCCACGTTGCCGGCCTTTGGATCACCAGCCCACCGGACGTGATCGACGCGCTTCTCTTCGCATCGCCGACGCCGTTTTCGGATTGGGGTGTGATCGCCATGTGGGCAGTCATCGGGGCCGCTGTTTTGGCCGCGTTCCGGCGCCGGTTCCGGCTGCGCGTGCGCACGTGGCGCCTTGCTCACACGAGCCTCGCCGCAATCATCGTCGTGTGCAGTGTGGTTCATGCCCTCCTGATCGAGGGAACGATGGAGACACTATCGAAGGTGGCTCTTTGCATGCTGGTCGTTCTGGCCGCGGTGAAGGTCGGGGTGGACCTGCGAGTGTGGGCCATTCGGCGCTAGGCGTGCCGAATTCCGGCTCACTGTTTTGCCTCGCCAACCGGGAGCGATATACTGTTCCGACAATGACATGCCCATGCTTCTGCAACCCACTATTCGTGAGCTATCGCTCCACGTGCTCATATTCGGTTTGACAGATGGCGAAAAAGAGCTCTGAAGTCAGTAAAATCGCCCCTGATCTTCATGTGTCCGAACGAGGCCAAGAGTGTCTGTCGACAATCTGAACAGCTTGCTGCTGGAAAATCCCGAAATTGAAGCCGTCTTCGCCTGTGTCTGTGACCTGAATGGCACGATGCGCGGCAAGCGCCTGCCTATCGAACAGGCGGTAAAAGTTCTCGGGGGCGGCCTGCGCATGCCGCTTTCCACCCTCAGCGTCGATGTCTGGGGAGAGGATATCGAAGGCAGCGAACTTGTCTTCGAAACCGGGGATTCCGACGGGATCTGCGATTTCACCGGACGCCCGATCGTTCTGATCAACTGGACCAATAGACCCTCCGCGCTGGCCATGTTGTGGATGCGTGAGGAGGATGGAAAGCCTTTCCTGGGCGATCCGCGCAGGGCTTTGGCCGAGGTCGTGGCCCGGTACAAGGAGCGGGGCTTGACCCCGGTGGTCGCGACCGAGATGGAATTCTATCTCTACGATCCAAGCGGCACGCAGCCGGAGCCGCCACGCTCGCCGATCACCGACAAGCGGTTGGATTCCGACGGCGCATTGTCGTTGGACGAGCTTGAGCATTTCGATGAGTTTCTGGACGATGTCTACGATGCCTGCGCCGAGCAGGGTATCCCGGCGGACGCCGCCATATCCGAGAACGGCGCCGGTCAGTTCGAGATCAACATGGTGCATGTGGCCGACGCGCTGAAGGCGGCCGATGATGCAGTTCTTTTCAAGCGTCTGGTCCGTGGTATCGCCCGCAAGCACGGCCTTGCCGCGACGTTCATGGCGAAGCCCTACGGAGATCGGGCGGGCAGTGGTCTGCATGTCCATTTCTCGCTCGAGAACGAGGCGGGCGAGAATCTGTTCGATAATGGCACCGACGAAGGTGCGCCGCTGATGCGGAACGCGGTCGCAGGGCTGCTGGCGACGATGCAGGAAAACACGCTGGTTTTCGCCCCGCACGAGAACTCCTATCGCCGGTTGCTGCCCGGCGCGCACGCGCCGACAAGCGTTGCCTGGGGGTATGAGAACCGTACCGCCGCCATCCGAATTCCGGGCGGCAGTCCCAAGGCGCGCCGGATCGAGCATCGGGTCGCTGGCGCGGACACGAACCCCTATCTTGTACTGGCCAGCATTCTCGGTGGCGCGTTCATCGGGATCGAGGGCGAGATGCAACCGGAGGAGCCGATCACCGGCGATGCCTACAGCATGAAGCTCGATCATTTGCCGCTGGACTGGGCGACCGCGATCGAGGCCTTCCGGCGCGGCCGCAATATCCGGAAAGTCTACTCGAAACGGCTGCAGACCATGCTGGTCGAAAGCAAGCTGCAGGAGTTGAAACGCTTCGCCCGTCAGGTAACAGACTTCGAGTATGACAGCTATCTGGAGGTCGTGTGATGAGCCGTCCGGAAAAGATGTTCGAGGGCGTGACCGCGCATACTGGTAGCTACTATGCGGCCAGCGCCAACCCGTCGCCGGAGCGCCCGCCGCTGAAAGGCGATATTGAAGTCGACATTCTGGTTGTCGGCGCGGGCTATAGCGGGCTCTCGACCGCGCTGCATCTGGCCGAGAAGGGGCACAAGGTCGCGATTATCGAGGCGGCCCGGATCGGATGGGGCGCCTCGGGGCGCAATGGCGGGCAGATCGTCAACGGCCTGAATGCCAGCCTGCAAACCATTAAGAAGCGTTATGGCGCGGACACCGCCAATTTCGTCGCCGGCCTCGTGCAGGAAGGTGGCGAGATCATCCGCGAACGGGTGAAGACCTACGATATCCAGTGCGATCTGAAGGACGGCAACGTCTTCACAGCCTATACCGGCGCGCATATGCGGGAGCTGGAGGAGCGGCTTAAGCTCTGGCAGGGCTACGGGATCAACAATCAGGAAATGCTCGACAAGGAGCAGCTCCGCAAACACATCAATTCGGACGTCTATGCAGGCGGCGTGATCGACCGTTCCGGCGGTCATATGCATCCGCTCAACCTTGCGCTCGGCGAGGCCACCGCGTTCGAGAAACTGGGCGGGGTAATCTACGAGCAGACGCCTGCCGTGCATGTCGATACCGACGCGGCAAAGCCTGTTGTGAAGACGCCGGATGGCTCGATCACCTGCTCGACGCTTGTGCTGTGCGGCAATGCCTATCTGGGGCATGTGGTGCCCACGCTGACGGCGCGGGTCATGCCGGTCTCGACCCAGGTCATGGCGACCGAACCCCTGGGTGAGGCACGCGCGGCCGAGCTGATCCCGACCGACGTCTGTGTCGAGGATGTGCGCTACATTCTCGACTATTTCCGCCTTTCCGCCGACAAGCGGATGCTGTTCGGCGGGGGAACGGTCTATGGCGGCACCGACCCGCACGATATCAGGGCCAAACTGCTGCCGAATATGAACAAGGTGTTCCCGCAACTGAAGGGCGTGAAGATCGACTACGCCTGGAGCGGGAATTTCGCCCTTTCCTTCAGCCGCGTGCCGCAGATGGGCCGGATCGGAAACAATACTTATTTCGCGCACGGCTATAGCGGCCATGGCGTTACCGGCTCCCACACTTTCGGCCGTATCCTTTCGGAAGCCATCCATGGCGACCGTTCCCGGTTCGACGTGTTCGAGAAGGTGCCGTGGTACCCGTTCCCGGGCGGCCGGATGTTCCGGGTGCCCTATTCGGCGGCGGGCTCGTGGTGGTACGCGCTGCGGGACAAGCTGGGGATCTAGACAGAGAAAGGCGCGGTCCGGAAACCGCGCCTTTTCGTTTTCAAGCAGCGTCAGTCAGTGCAGGTCATTCGGCCACGCAATCGGCGAAGTAGTGCATTTGGCCGTCTTCTCCGACCTCCTGCACGAGACCGTGGATATCGGTTTCGAAGCCTGGGCATTCGCGGGCGAATTCCCGGTTGAACTTCAGATACTCGACGATTTTCCCGTTGAACACCTCGCCCGGAATGAGCAACGGAATGCCTGGCGGGTAAGGCGTGACGAGGCTTGTCGTGATGCGCCCTTCGAGCGCGTCGATCGGCACGCGCTGCGTCGTGCGGCGGGCGATGTGGGAGAATGCCTCGCTGGGGATCATGGCCGGCGTCAGGTCGCTCAGATACATCTCGGTGGACAGGATCGCCACGTCATACTTGGCATAGAGCGCGTGAACGTGCTGACAGAGATCGCGCAGCCCCATGTTCTCGTAGCGTTTCTGCGAGGCGCAGAACTCGGGCATGGTGCGCCACATCGGCTGGTTCTTTGCGTAATCGTCCTTGAACTGCTGCAGCGCGGTCAGCAGCGTGTTCCAGCGGCCTTTGGTGATGCCGATGGTGAACATGATAAAGAAGCTGTAGAGACCGGTTTTCTCCACCACAACGCCATGTTCGGCCAGATATTTGGTCACGATGGACGCGGGAATGCCCCAGTCGTCGAAGCGGCCGTCCAGATTGAGGCCGGGCGTAACGATCGTGGCCTTGATCGGGTCGAGCAGGTTGAAGCCCGGTGCCATGTCGCCGAAGCCGTGCCAGGAATCCTCGCCATCGGCAGCCTGGACACCGTCCGCATCGGTCTTCTTCAGCACCCAGTCATTGGTGTTGCCGATACCTTCATCGGCAAGCTCGTCCGGTCCCCAGACCTGGAACCACCAGTCGTCTTCGCCGAATTCCTCGTCGACCTTGCGCATCGCGCGGCGGAAATCGAGCGCCTCGGCGATGCTTTCCTCCACCAGTGCTGTGCCCGCCGGCGGCTCCATCATGGCGGCGGCGACATCGCAGCTGGCGATGATGCTGTATTGCGGGCTGGTGCTCGTATGCATCAGGTAGGCTTCGTTGAAGAGGTGGCGGTCCAGCTTGGCTTCCTGCGAATCCTGCACCAGCACGTGGCTCGCCTGACTGATCCCGGCCAGCAGTTTGTGAATGGACTGCGTGGCATAGGTCACTGAGTGCTTCGTCCGTTCCCGCTTGCGGCCCATCGAATGGTAGGTGCCGTAGAACGGGTGGAAGGAGGCATGCGGCAGCCAGGCTTCATCGAAATGCAGGTTCTCGACATAACCGTCGAGCATGCCTTTGATGGTCTCCGTATTGTAGAGCACGCCATCGTAGGTGGACTGCGTCAGCGTCATGATTCGGGGCTTCACCGTGTCAGCATCGACGCCTTCGAGCAGCGGGTTGGCGCGGATCTTTGCCTTGATCGACTCGATCTCGAACTCGGCCTGCAGGATTGGGCCGATGATACCGAAATGGTTCCGTGTCGGTTTCAGGAAGACCGGGATGGCGCCGGTCATGATGATCGAATGCAGGATCGACTTGTGACAGTTGCGATCCACCACGACCACGTCGCCCGGCGCCACGGTATGGTGCCAGACCATCTTGTTCGAGGTCGAGGTGCCGTTGGTCACGAAGAAGCAATGGTCGGCGTTGAAAATGCGTGCGGCATTGCGCTCTGACGCACCAATGGCGCCGTTATGGTCCAGCAGCTGACCCAGCTCCTCCACGGCGTTGCAGACGTCGGCGCGCAGCATGTTCTCACCGTAGAACTGATGATACATCTGGCCGATCGGGCTTTTCAGGAAGGCGACGCCTCCCGAATGGCCGGGGCAATGCCACGAGTAGGAGCCATCCTCAGCATAGTCGAGCAGGGCTTTGAAAAAGGGCGGCTGGATGCCTTCGAGATAGCCCTTGGCTTCGCGAATGATGTGGCGCGCCACGAATTCCGGCGTGTCCTCGAACATGTGGATGAAGCCGTGCAGCTCGCGCAGGATATCGTTCGGGATGTGTCGGCTGGTCTTGGTCTCGCCGTAGATATAGATCGGCACGTCGGCGTTCTTCCAGCGTACTTCCTCGATGAAGGTGCGCAGGTTCAGAACTGCCGGATCGAGATCGGGTCCCGGGGTGAATTCCTCGTCGTCGATCGACAGAACGAAGGCGCTGGCGCGCGATTGCTGCTGCGCGAATTGCGACAGGTCCCCGTAACCTGTCGCTCCGAGCACTTCGAAACCCTCGGCTTCGATGGCTTGCGCGATGGCACGAATGCCCAGGCCGGACGAGTTCTCGGAGCGAAAATCTTCGTCGATGATAACGATGGGGAAGCGGAACTTCATGGCCATGTCCTAGCGGAGAAATCGGTGATGGGGCACCTATTCATAATCCATAGACCAGCTCAATCACCCTGCCAACGAGGATTGAGTGCGCCGGGCACACTGATGCGCATGCAGTCCGCTCGTCTGGCCGGGGAAGACGCTTTCCTGGTCACTCCATCCCGGCAAGGATGGCGTCGATTTCGTCCGGGGTGCAGTTCAGCTCCTCAAGAATCTCGCGGCTGTCCTGGCCGACTCTGACCGGCGCGCTGGCCTGGGTCATCGGGCCGTCCTCATTGGCCAGGAACGGCGCTCCGACCAGGTTGGTCTTCTCTCGTCGAGACCGCCGCCGGATGCGTTGACCAGAATGCCCCGGTGCGCGAGTTGCGGGTCCGAGAGTGCAGTGTCCAGGTCCCGCACCGACTGCACCGCAACGCCATGCTGTTTCAGGATCGGGAGCCACTCTTCGGTGGTCCTTGATTTCATGGCGGCCTGGATCAGCGCCTGTCCGGTTCCGAAGTTTTCCTGACGTGCGGTCTCCGTTGCATAGCGCGGGTCCTGCAGGCTTTCCTCAAGCCCGACAGCGCGGAAACAGGCTTCCTGCTGCGCCGATGTCAGGGTCGCGAGAAGGACGATGCCGTCGCTTGTCTCGAAGGCGCCCGCTGTGGGTTGCGCTGTCGGGGAGCTATTGCCGAGCAGGCCCGGGTGATTGCCGCGCATCATGTAATCCGCCGCCTGACAGGACATCATCTGAAGTGCAGTGTCGTACATTGCGACGTCGAGATACTGGCCCTGGCCGGTGACCGCGCGCCGGTACAGCGCGGAGGCGATCGCGTAAGCGGCCGAGATGCCGGTGGTCATATCGATCAGCATGAAACCGACGCGGGTCGGCCCAGTTTCCTTGTGGCCGGTCAGGGTCATCATGCCGGAATCGGCCTGCACGGCGACATCGTAGGCTCGCTCTGCGCTTTTGGGGCCACTCTGGCCGTAGCCGCTGATGGAGCAATAGATCACGTTCGGGTTGGCCGCGCGCACGCTCTCGTAATCGATTCCGAGCTTGGCCGCGACGCCGGGAACGAAATTCTCGACCACCACATCCGCATTCTCGACCAATTTGGCCGCGGCGGCACGGCCGGCATCGGACTTGAGGTCGAGCGCGATGCTGCGCTTGTTGAGGTTGACGGTGAGGAAAGCGGGCGACATCCGCTTCGCCGCCATTTCGGGATCCGTCAGAACACCCCGCAACTGATCTCCGTCGCCCGGCGGTTCGATCTTGATGACGTCGGCATCAAGCAGGCCCAGCATCTGCGTCGCGACCGGGCCCGAAAGCACGCGGCTGAAATCGATCACTCTTATGCCCTTGAAAGCTCTCATGCGGCGGTTCCCTGCAGCTCTTTGCGTTTCGCAGCTGTTCGCCGGATTGATGAACCCGGTCGTTTCTTTCTGTTTATGGTGCAGTGGGTGCGGTGAATAGTTCGGATTTTTGTATGTCTATTATGCAAGGAGGGAATGGGGTGTGATATCGACGATTTCTATTCCAGATTCCTCCTCTCCATAATGCGATTTTAGTCGCCAAAACAGCCGTCCTCTGAATAATCTCTTCCAAAATACCGTATCCGGAAATCTTCATATCGGTTCCGTCGACCGGGGCGGAATCGTTGCGTGCCAACCCGCGTGGTTGCGCGAATGAAAGCTGATCGCGAATGGTCGATACATACAAGGTTCAGGTGCTTCACTTCTCCAACATTCTGGAAATAGGCGGGGCACGGACAACACGTGACTTCGAGGCGCTGCTCGAGGCCATGGAATACGGTGACCAGTCTGGGCTGAGCGACGACGAGAAGCGTGAGATGTGCATCTTGTCGCTGCAGGATCTGGAGCCTGAAGAGGCGGCGTACCAGGTGCTGAAGCACGACATGGCAGACGTCCTTCGCGACGGTCAGATGCGTAATGCTGCCGGTGAGATGCAAGACGAGAAACTCTGGGAGGAATACTCGAATTCCAACCTGCACGAACGGTTCTTCAATGCAGGAAGCCTGCTGTATGCGGCTCTTCCCAAATCTTTCCCGAAACCCGATGCGGTTCGCCTGGAGCTTCAGGTCACGGCGACCGGCGCTGGCGCGAAGCACCTTTTGAAGAACGTCAACAACGAGTCATTTCTGGTGCGGCTGCTGGCGGACGGTATGGATGACCACGCCATATTGCACCGGTTGTATGGTGATCAGTTGTCTGGAAAGTCGTTTCCCAATGCAGCCGAGGTTGTCTGGACCGTGCGCGCGGAGCCGGTTGGCGAAGACGCCGTAAAGCTTGAGATCATCAGTTCCGGCTATTGGCTGGATGCTCTTGAGCGCACTAAAAATTATGAGTCGACCGCCTATGCTGACGAAATCTAGTGTGTGAACTGGTAGCCGTGAGGCGGAGTGGCACACCGATCCTCGGCTATCATGCTTCCTGGCTCACGCTAACCTGTTCCAAAGCCTCTTTCAGTTTAGGCCAGTCATTGTAATGAACGTCGCCTCCATACTTGCGGTGCGGGAAGTCGACAGTCCCTACGCCTGGTTCCGTCTCTCGATGTCTCTGCTGATCAGCATGGTCGGTGGTGTTGGCCTGTGGTCCGTCGTAGTCATCCTGCCGGCGGTCGAGGCGGACTTTAACTTGGCGCGGGCCGATGCGTCGCTGCCCTATACGATCACCATGATCGGCTTCGCCGTCGGCGGCATCCTGATGGGACGGCTGGCGGACCGCTATGGCATCGTGGTGCCCCTGCGTTTCGGGGCGGTCGCCCTCGCGCTCGGTTATGCGCTCTCGGCCCAGGCGGAAACTCTCTGGCAGTTCGCGATGCTTCAGGGGGTGCTGATCGGCATGCTCGGCAGCTCGGCCAGCTTCGGGCCGGTGATCTCCGATGTGACGCACTGGTTCCAGCGCCGTCGCGGGATTGCTGTCGCCATCGGGGCCAGCGGGAGCTATCTCGCCGGCACGGTCTGGCCGCCGATGGTCCAGTATTTCGTCGATGCTTACGGCTGGCGCGACACGCATATGATCATTGCGGGAATCTGTCTCTGCACGTTGCTGCCGCTGTCGGCGGCTTTGCGTGAACGCAGCCCCACGGCACCTGTGCCACAGCCTGGCACAGTGTCCGGCACGAAGGCCGGTGGCCTGCAGGAGAGCTATGAAAGCGCCTTGCCCCGCTCCGCCGTGCAAGGGTTGCTGCTGGTTGCCGGTATCAGCTGTTGTGTCGCCATGGCGATGCCTCAAGTGCATATCGTCGCTTATTGTGCGGATCTCGGTTACGGCACGGCACGGGGCGCGGAAATGCTCTCCCTGATGCTCGCGACCGGCATTGTCAGCCGGCTTCTCTTCGGCTGGATCGCCGACCGGATCGGTGCCTTGCCGACGCTGATCCTGTCTTCGGTCATGCAGGGTCTGTCGCTGCTGCTGTTCCTGCCCTTTACCGGTCTGATTTCCCTTTACGCCGTCTCCGCCCTGTTCGGTTTGGCGCAGGGCGGCATCGTGCCGACCTATGCGCTCATCGTGCGGCGGGTCTTTCCGGCGGCAGAGGCGGGGACACGGGTGGGGCTCGTCCTGTCAGCAACGCTGCTCGGCATGGCACTCGGTGGCTGGATGTCTGGCAAGATCTATGACCTCACCCTGTCCTACGATGCCGCCTTCCTGAATGGCGTCGCCTGGAACCTGCTTAATCTCTCGGTTGCTGTCTTTCTTTGGCTGCAGCTCGACAGGAGAGGGCCGGCGCGAGCTGCCGAGGCGGCCTGAAGCAAGTAAACCAGTTGGTGGCCGGCAGGCTGCAAATAGATCTGCCGCCAGCACTGCAGCGTAAAACGCAATGTGAGGTCAGCGAGAATTCATCGAGCGAGGCGGAAAATGACGGACAAGGAAAGCCAGACAATTATCTTTTTTGACGGCTCCTGCCCTCTCTGCCAGTCGGAAATTCATATGTACCGGCAGCATGATGTGGAGGGAGCGTTATGCCTCGTGGATGTGTCCGTTTCCAATGCGGTAATGCCGCCGGACCTCGACAGGGAAACGGCAATGAGGCGTTTCCACATCATTGGGAAAGACGGACAGATACGCTCAGGCGCCGCCGCCTTCGTAGAGGTCTGGCGGCAATTGCCTGGATGGAGATGGGTGGCCAGGATTGCATCGCTACCGGGTCTGACGCCGCTGCTTGAATTTGGCTACCGTCTGTTCCTGCCGATACGTCCGTGGCTCGCACAGACATTTCAGCGCGCCCGACACCTGATCCGGAAAGACTAGACCTGCAATGTGCGCGTTTGAATCCTTCTCTCCTGGCGGCGTGGCCGTGGTGATTGGAGCATCCGGCGGCATCGGATCGGCGCTGGTCTCAATCCTGAACGACACGGATCGTTTCAAGACAGTTCTCGGTTTCAGCCGCAGCAGCCCTCTTGCCATTGATCTTACCGATGAGGCCAGCCTGGAACGTGCGGCAAAGGCGGCTGCAGCGGAAGGTGAGATTCGACTGGTTGTCGACGCGACCGGGTTTCTTCATCAGGACGGTGAGGGCCCGGAGAAAACCTGGCGTGAACTCGATGCGCAGAAGCTTGCGACCGCTTTTGCCATAAATGCGATCGGGCCGGCGCTGCTCATGAAGCACTTCCTGCCGAGACTCCCACGCACAGGAAAAACGGTCTTTGCAACATTATCCGCGCGGGTCGGGTCCATTGGCGATAACCGCCTCGGCGGCTGGTATGGTTATCGCGCCTCGAAAGCGGCGCTCAACCAGACTGTTCGGACGGCATCCGTGGAGCTGGCTCGCCGCGCTCCAGAGGCCGTCTGTGTCGCATTGCATCCGGGAACGGTGGACACCCAACTGTCCGTACCTTTTACAAAACAGGGATTGGATTTGCACAGCCCGGCTGCCGCGGCTGCCAATTTGCTGACTGTTCTTGATCGTCTGAAAAAGGAAGACACCGGCGGTTTCTTCGATTGGCGAGGCGCTTCCGTTCCCTGGTGAGATCGGGACTGGTATGTGTCGATAACCCGCTGTGACGCACGCCTTGATCGCGCGCACTTGCGCTTCAGCGTCATTGCGGGCATTTCAGGGGGAGATGATCCGCCGCTTAAGGTGGACGGGACTGGGGCTGCCGGACGCGAGAAATTGACGCGGCGCCACGGTTCAGGGAGTAAGGCTGGTCGGAAAATTTACCGAACCCACAGGGTGCATTCGGAGAGTCTTTCATGACCGATACACGTATTGAAACCGACACAATGGGCGAGATGTCCGTTCCGGCGGACCGTTACTGGGGAGCCCAGACGCAAAGGTCCCTGCAAAACTTCAAGATCGGCGGGGAGCGAATGCCGTCGGCTCTGATCCGCGCATTCGCGATCCAGAAGAAGGCCGCGGCGCTTGCCAATATGGACCTTGGCAAGCTGGACGCGGAACGCGGCAAGGCCATGGTGGCGGCCGCCGACGAGGTGATCGCGGGCAGGCTCGACGATCATTTCCCGCTGGTGGTCTGGCAGACCGGTTCAGGCACCCAGACGAACATGAACCTCAACGAGGTGATTTCGAACCGGGCCATCGAGCTGATGGGTGGCGTTGTCGGCAGCAAGCAGCCTGTGCACCCGAACGATCACGTCAATATGGGGCAAAGCTCCAACGACAGTTTCCCGACCGCCATGTCGCTTGCTGGTGTGCTCGAGATCGACAGGGCGCTGCTGCCGGCGTTGGAAGAATTTCACACAGCATTGCGAGCCAAGGCGGAGGAATTCTCCGGCATCGTCAAGATCGGCCGCACTCATCTGCAAGACGCGACGCCGGTAACGCTGGGGCAGGAGTTCTCCGGCTATGCCCGGCAGATCGAGCTTGGGATCGAGCGTGTGCGCGGGGCTCTGCCGAGACTGATGGAGCTGGCCCAGGGCGGCACGGCGGTTGGCACGGGGCTTAACGCGGCGCCGGGCTTTGCCGAGAGTTTCGTGGAGCGCGTGAGGGAGCTGACCGGCCTGCCGTTTACCAGCGCGGTGAACAAGTTCGAGGCGCTTGCGGCGCATGATGCCATCGTCGAGATGTCGGGTGTTCTCAATGTCCTGGCCGCGAGCTGCATGAAGATCGCGAACGATATTCGCATGCTGGGTAGCGGCCCCCGTAGCGGGCTTGGCGAGCTGCAACTTCCCGCGAACGAGCCCGGCTCGTCGATCATGCCAGGCAAGGTCAATCCGACCCAGTCCGAGTCCCTGACGCAGGTCTGCGCCCAGATCATGGGTAATCACGTCACCATCACCATGGCCGGGGCCACCGGGCATTTCGAACTCAATGTCTTCAAGCCGGTAATGATCTTCAATCTGCTGCAGTCGGTCGCGTTGCTGGCTGACGGAACACGCAGCTTCTCCACCAATTGCGTCGCCGGGATCGAGGCCAACGAGGAGCGTATCCAGCAGCTGATGGAACAGTCGCTGATGCTGGTGACGGCCCTCAATCCGCATATCGGCTACGACAAGGCGGCCCAGATTGCGAAGAAGGCCTTCAATGAGGGGACAAGCCTCAAGGAGGCGGCAATCGGGCTCGGTCTGGTGACGGCTGAAGAATACGATGCCTGGGTGCGTCCGGAGAACATGGTCGGGAACGAGCTAGGTAATTCCTAAACGGGGCTGATCCCGCTCGGCAGCACGCTTGGCGTGTCTTTTATCCGTTCAGCGCTGCCGTTCTTCGGCTGCGTTGAACGGGCCCGAAAGCTCCGATTTTCTCTATTTTTGCTTCTTTTTTCGCCGAAATAAGGGCGTCGCATTGGCGATAGACCCCTTTCATGGCTTGACCTAAGCTGATCGCAACAACCGATGGGAGATTATCTCGTCGGAATATGAGTAGGGGGTATCAGTATGAAGTTGATTATCGGGCTGGATGGCCACGGTTCCGGCGAGCGCGCACTGAAGTTCGCGCAGAACCTGGCCTCGGTCATGGGAAACTGCGAGCTTCTCGTTGTTTATGTGATCGAATGGTCGCCTTTCTCCTTTCAGACACCTGAAGAAAATGCCGAGCGCCATAAACGGCGCGAGGAAGAGATCGCCCTGGCGACGGAACGGGTTGTCGTTCCGGCGGTTGATGCCCTGAAAAAGGCGGGCATGAACGCGCGCGGCATGGTCCGGCATGGCAACGTCGCCGATACATTGAACGCTGTCGCGGGGGAGGAGAAAGCGGATCAGATCATCGTGGGACGGGCCTCGGAAGGGGGAATCGCGAGCCGGATCTTCGGCAGCGCTACCGCGAATCTGGTCATGCATGCCGACGTACCTGTCACGGTCGTTGCTTAGGGGGGCGATAATGAAAAAATTCAATCTGGGGGCAATGTTCGCATTGCTCATGGGGGTGATCAGCCCCCCGGCTCTCGCGCAGGAAGCGGAAAGCCTGGATGCAAAGGTGAATGCCATCTTTGCAACAATCACGGGCCCGTTTGTCAGCCTCATCTTTGCTCCAATCCCGGGGACCAGCTTTCCCTGGATCGTGATGTGGCTGGTAATCGCCGCGACGATTTTCACCCTCTATTTCGGCTTCGTGCAGTTCCGTTTTTTCAAGCACTCGATCGAACTGGTGAAGGGCGATTATGCGGATCCGAACGATGCCGGTGAGGTCAGCCACTTCCAGGCACTCGCGACCGCACTTTCCGGAACCGTCGGTCTCGGGAATATCGCCGGTGTTGCCGTTGCCGTCGGGATCGGCGGTCCGGGAGCGACCTTCTGGATGATCCTGGCCGGCCTGATGGGCATGGCTTCCAAGTTCACCGAATGTACGCTCGGCGTGAAATACCGGAACGAGTATGCTGACGGCACCGTCTCCGGCGGCCCGATGTATTACATCTCCAAGGGCTTTGCCGAGAAGGGGCTTCCCGGCGGCAAGATCCTGGCGGTTCTGTTCGCTATCTTCTGTATCCTCGGTGCCTTGGGCGGCGGGAACATGTTCCAGGCCAATCAGGCACACGCCCAGATCTCCGGCATTCTCGGTGACTATCCGGGCTGGATCACAGGGCTGGTTTTCGCGGCAGTTGTCTTCGCCGTCATCGTCGGCGGCGTGAAGTCGATCGCCCGTGTGACCGAGAAAATCGTGCCGTTCATGGGCATTCTCTACGTCACTGCAGCGGTCATCATCCTCGTGGTGAATTACGAGAATATCGGTTGGGCATTTGGCCAGATCTTCGAAGGTGCCTTTACCGGTCTCGGGATTGCCGGCGGCTTTGTCGGGGCCCTGATCCAGGGCTTCAAGCGCGCCGCTTTCTCGAACGAGGCCGGCGTCGGCTCGGCCGCTATCGCGCACTCCGCGGTGCGCACGAAAGAGCCGATCACGGAAGGCTTCGTCTCTCTGCTGGAGCCGTTCATCGATACGGTGGTGATCTGCACGATGACGGCCCTGGTGATCACGATCTCCGGCCAGCTGATCTCTGACCCGGCAACGGGGAACTACATGCTCAACGGCAACCACATCGCGACGGTGGACGGAAATACGGGCGTTGCCCTGACGTCCGCCGCCTTCGGCTCTGCGGTGAGCTGGTTCCCGTATGTTCTGGCAATCGCGGTCATCCTGTTCGCGTTCTCGACCATGATTTCCTGGTCCTATTACGGGTTGAAAAGCTGGACCTATCTGTTCGGCGAAGGGAAGACGGCGGAGCTCGTGTTCAAGCTGATCTTCTGCGTTTTCGTGGTGATCGGTGCGGCCGCGAATCTCGGCCCGGTGATCGACTTCTCCGACGCGGCGATCTTCGCCATGGCGGTGGTCAACATCATCGGCCTCTACTTCCTGATGGGCGTCGTGAAGAACGAGATGACGTCCTATGTCGAGCGTCTGAAGTCGGGCGAGATCAAGAAGTTCAAGAAATAGACGGCGTTCACAACGTCTGATCTGCTTGAGATTGGAGGAGGCACTCGAAAGGGTGCCTCCTCTTTTTCTGCCGGGGCCAACAGCGTCCTTTGCCGAGGGCGACCGGGTTGCCCTTGCGGCGTTGCGATACTCAATTCATCGTGATCATCTCCAACGGGCAATGGCCCGCTCGCGAATGTGTCCTGTCTCCTTCTCCCCGCTGTAATGCGAACGAGGTAAAAAATGTCCGACCAGTATCCCCGCGACCTGAACGGCTACGCGGGCAAGACTCCTGATCCGAAATGGCCGGGCAAGGCGCGGATTGCGGTCAATTTCGTCCTCAATATCGAGGAGGGGTCGGAGACGAATGTCCTGCATGGCGATGCGCGCAACGAAGGCGGCCTGTCCGAGGTCGTCGGGGGGCGGCATCCGGCTGGAAAGCGCGATCTCGGGTTGGAGAGCCTCTACGATTACGGCCCGCGGGCTGGAGCCTGGCGCGTCCTGCGCCTGTTCCGGGAGCGCGGCATTCCGATGACGGTGTTCGGCTGTGCCCTGGCACTGGAAAGGGCGCCGGCCTTGACGGAGGCCTTCGCCGAGGCCGGGTACGACATTGCCGGTCATGGCTGGCGCTGGATCAACCACTATGAGCTGGACGAGGCGACCGAGCGCGAGCATATCGAAAAGGCGATCGAGAGTATCCGCCGCCTGACGGGGGACCGGCCCTACGGCTGGTATTGCCGCTACGCTCCGAGTGACAATACAAGGCGCCTCCTGGTGGAGGAGGGCGGTTTTCTCTATGATTCGGATTCCTATTCCGATGACCTGCCGTACTGGGAGACCGTCGCGGGCAGGGATCATCTGGTCGTCCCCTACACGCTCGACACCAATGACGTGAAGTTTGGTGCGCCGGCGTCCTACGGGTCCGGCCATGACTTCTTCAATCATCTGAAAGACAGTTTCGACCAGTTGTACGAAGAAGGGGCGGACGCCCCGAAGATGTTGTCAGTCGGCCTGCATACGCGCCTGGTCGGCCGCCCGGGACGGGCGCGGGCGCTGGCCCGGTTTCTGGACCATGTGCTGTCGCACAGTGATGTCTGGGTCACGCGCCGGGTCGATATCGCGCGACACTGGATTGCCCACCATTCTCCTGCCAAGAAACGGAACCCGTAAATGAAGACCTTCAATCTGGCCGATCTGTCGGCGACGGATGCCTACAAGCTGCTGCGCAATGTGGTGACCCCGCGGCCTATCGCCCTGGTGACGACGATTGACGAGGCCGGGATCGTGAACGCCGCGCCGTTCTCTTTCTTCAATGCCATCGCCTTCGATCCCTGCATGGTCGTTCTCGGACTGGAAGCGCGGCCTGACGGCTCCCCGAAGGACACCTCGCGGAACATCCGGGATAGCCGCGAGTTCGTGGTGAATATCGTCGACCGGGCCATGGCGGAGAAGATGAACGCCTGCTCGACACCCTTGCCGCATGGCGAGTCCGAAATTCCGCTCGCGGGCTTCACGGTGGAGCCGTCGGAGACCATCAGGCCGCCTCGCGTTGCCGAGGCGCCAGTCGCTCTGGAATGCACACGGCACACGACGCTTGAGTTGGGCAACCGGCGCGAGATCGTTGTCGGTGAGGTGCGGAGCATCTCCGTCCGTGACGCGCTGGTGCTCGACGAGGAGAAGCTCCATATCGACCATATCGGACTGGACACCATCGGACGGCTGGGCGCGAACCTCTATGCGACCAGCCGGGATACCTTCGAGATGAAGCGCCCGGACGGCCGCTAGGGCTTGCGCTCCAGGGTGTTCTCGCCGGCCATGTAGACGGCGACCGTATCGAACTTTCCGTTCTTTAGAGTGAAGAAGTTGCAGTTCGATTTATGGACCTGTGTGCCGTCATGCAGCGTGTTGACGACCCGGAAACGTGCCGCGATCGCACCGTTCTCCGGGTCACAGACAAATTGGAAGTTGTCATGAAGAACGGCTTTGTGACGGCTCCATAGCTGCGTCATCATCCCGCCGATTTCGGCATGACCGTTGAGCGCGACACCGTGGGTTTCGACGGAAAAGCGGCAGTCCTCCGTCAGGGTCGCAAGCACCTGGTCCAGGTCCTCTCCGTCCACGCCGGAAAAGTAGCTCTGAACCAGGGCAATCAGCGCGTCGCGCGTCATGGTGCTCACGCGTTCCGGCCGGGACGGTAGTGCGCGATGGTCTGCGCGATGCCGTCCTTCAGGGGTGTGCGTGGCAATGGCCCCAGCAGATCCTCGGTCGGGGTCCGCTCCATGTGCGCCGGGATCGGCAGGAGAGGGCCGTCCCAGTTGATCCGGGCGCCCGGCACCTGATCCTGGATGGCCTCGGCGATGGCGCTGACATCCACCATCTCGCCGGACAGAGTGATGACATGGGCGCCCTCGAAAGGCTTCAGGGCCGCCGCTTCGCAGAGCGCCGCCACATCGTCCACGAAGATCAGATCCGCCGCGCCGGAATAGCCGATCGTGTAGGGCCGTCCCGCCACTGCCTCGCGGCAGGCCACCGAAGGACCGGCGGAGATGCCTGTTTCCCGGGCCGGGCCGTAGACGATGGCCGGGCGGAAACCGATGCTGGAAATGCCGGACTCGATCCAGTAGGCCCGGGCACAGCCTTCGCAAGCAAGCTTGTAGGCACCGTAATGGGTGACCGGGCTTAGATCCGCTGCGTCATCCGGCGCCAGTGCGGAGGCGCTGCTGGCATAGGCGATGCCGCGCATGCCTTCCGCTTTCGCTGCCTCGAAGACGTTGAGTGTGCCGATCAGGTTCACCTGCGCGCCGAGCACCGGATTAGCGGCGCAATCCGGGGTCAGCAGGGCGGCGAGGTGAACTGCGAAGTCACAGCCCCGCGCCGCGTCCCGGACCCGGTCCGTGTCGCCGATGTCACCGGTCACCCAGTCGACATCGCCCGCGGCGTTGCCGATGATTTCCCTGAGGATGGAGCGGTCTTCCTTTCGGTCGAACACCCGGACCTCGATGCCGCGCGCATTCAGCCGCTTGATGAGCCAGGCGCCGAGAAAGCCGCCGCCGCCGGTGATCAGGACCTTCATTGTGCCGCTCCCGCGCCGGCCATATCCGCAGAGGTGAGCTGATAGGCGAGGTTGTAGACGATGGTCTGCGGGTTGGTTGCTCCGATGTCGCTCGCCGCGATGACGGCCAGCATCTCGGGTATTGAGGCTTCAAGCTCGGGCGCTCCGCTGCCCTCGATCAGGACGACCACGTCGAATTCCTTTTCCGCCATGCCGGGCCGAAGCTCGGTTTCCTTGGTCTTCACGCCGGAGACTTCCGTCCGGGCGAGGCCGATATGGACGCCGCAGGCACCGGTGACCTCAAGCAGGGTGTCGGCGAGAGACTGTGCGTTTGACCGCACCGTGTCCGGTCCGGCCCCGTCCGAGAAATCGAGCCGGATGGTGGCCATGGCGCCGCCTTCACCGACGCCGGCCGAAGCGATCCGATCGCAGGCTACACGCAAGAAGTTGCGGAAGGTGGGCTGCACCTTGTTGGACCAGTCAGTCGGGTTGTTCAGCCGTTCGAGATAGGCGGGCGAACGGAAGACTTCGATAGTCTCGCCGCCATAAACCGTGCCGTAGCGGTAGCGCGGGACGCTGTGATTGATCAGCCGCTTGCCGATGGTGAAACCGGGAATCGACAGCCGCTCGGGCATATGCTCGCGGGTATGCCACTCCATGTATTCGGTCTGGGATGGCGGGTCGATATCGTGCCAAAGCGCCAGAAAAGCGTTGCCGGTCAAAGCCATGTTGTTTCACTCCTTTGGTTTGTTGTTTTCTTTGTTCGCTGTGGCCTTCAGTCGCCGAGTAGTTCCTTCGTTGCCTGCAGCGCCCGCCGGGCGACCTCTGAGGCACCGATGGTTTCGGCAAGAGCGTGGTTTGGAACCTCGACGCTGACCGTCATGTCCTTCGGGATCAGGGCGGCGATGGATGTGAGGTCGATGCCGCCTTCTCCGGGGATCAGCCGCGCTGTCCGGGCGACCCGGATCAGTTCCGCGTCTGACGGGTCATAAGGCACCGGTCCGTCGCAGATCTGCACATAGTTCATCAGGCCTGGCGGCAGGGCGGCGAACTCTTCCAGGGTCGAGCTGCTGCGGTCGAAATGCAGGCTGTCGAACAGCACGGCGGCGGCTGGATGAGCGGCGGCCTCGACCATGCGTCTTGCATGCGCCAGATCCTTCACCCCGGTCCAGGGCATGAATTCGAGATCCGCCGTCAGGTTATAGGTGCCGAGCCGGACGCAGAGGGCCGTATAGCACTCCTGACTTCGGACGGGATCAGGATCATCGACCGCGACCAGGACATGACGGGCGCCGAGTTCGGTAATCCGGTCGAGAAACGGCGTGAAGGTATCGAGCGCGGTGTCTGCATTCAGGCGGATCATCTCCGCGTCGGCCATGGTGATCCCGGTATCGCGCAGCGCTGCCTTCACCTCGCGCAGCAGGGCGTCGTCCGTAAGCAGCCGGGAGAGGCTGTCGCCGGGGCCGGCCGGTAGCAGGCGGAAGCTCACCATATCGTAGCCATGCTCGGCGGCGATGCCGACGGCGGATACAGGGTCGACGCCATTGCCGGTCAGGTAGCCGAGGGAATAGGCGCGTGTCATTGCGATCTCGCTGTTTTTGTCTGAGGGTGCTCTGGTGCCTCGGAATAATCCCGGCCCAGCCGGCTGAAGAATTGCGAGGCATCGGCCGCAGCCGAAAGCTCGGCGGCAGCCTCGGCCAGCACTGGCGCCAGGCTGGTGACACGTGCCTTGTCGAGCCGGACCGATGGCCCAGCGATTGACAGGCAACCGACGGCGGGGCCGGCGGTTCCGAACCGGACCGGCACCGCCATCGCCGCCATGCCGATCATGTAGCTGTTGACTGTGAGGGCGTAACCGTTCGCGCGGGCTTCGTTCAGGGCGGCGAGCAATGCCGTCAGGCTTGTCGGGGTGCCGGGACCCGGCTCGAATTCGGTTGGTCTCAGGCCCTGCCGGCTGACAAGCGCCAGGGCCTCTTCATCGCTCATGCTGGCAAGCCAGGCCTGGCCACCTGCGGTGCTGGCGAGATGCACTGAGACGCCCTGCTCGCGGCCGGGGTCGTAGCGCAGACCGCCCGTTGCGCCTTGCGCGACGGCAACCCAGACCAGCCTGTCCCCGTCGATGACGGAGAGCCGGATCAGTTCGGTACTTGCCGCCGCCAGTCTGTCGAGAATGGGCTGGGCTATGTCCGTCACCCCGGACCGGCCGAGAAAGCCGAGGCCGAGGGCAGAGAGCTTCACGCTGAGCAGATAATCGCCCTGCTCACGCGCCTGCCGGACATAGCCGAGCCGTGCCAGCTCTTTCAGCTGCCGATGCACACCGGAAACCGGCATGTCGAGTGCGGCGGCGATCCGGCTTACTGGCAGGCCTGCAGGATGCTCGACCATCAGCTCGAGGATGCGGAGACCGCGTTCGAGGGCGCTGCTCACTGCTCAATTCCGTTCATTGCCGCGACTCCGGTATCCGGGCAGGCGGTCCCGCCGTTTTTGTCATCCCGCAGGGTACATCGGTGAAATCAAAAAATGGAAAGAGATTCTAATTTCGAATCATGTTTCGGATTGGAAGCCTCTATGATCGGCTTGTCCGACACCATCCGGCAGCAAGAGTGCGCTCAATGTCCGATCCCAAAATTGCCTCCATATCCGCGAAATCTGAACAGGCACCCGACGACTGGGATGTGATTGTGCTTGGTGGTGGGGCGGCCGGGATGGCCGCTGCGGTTTTCGCCGCGCTCGACGGGGCAAGAACGCTTCTGGTTGAGCGTTCCGAGTTCGTCGGCGGCACCTCGGCGCTGTCCGCCGGGACGGTCTGGATTCCCAATACGAGGCATGCCCTTGAGGTTGGTGCGGAGGACAGCCCGGAGCGGGCGGCCGCGTTTCTCGATGCTGCGGTCGGTAACCGGGCGCCGAAGGCAATGCGGGAAACATTTCTGCGAGCCGGGCCGGAAGCGATCCGGCGGCTTGAAGAAAACACGGCGGTGCAATTCCGCGCCCGCCCTTTCCATCCTGATTACCTTTTTGAGCTGGACGGCTCTGCTGCGGGTGGACGGGCGCTCGAGGCGCTGCCGTTTGATGGCGGAACCCTTGGTCGGGCTCTTGGGCTTCTACGACCGCCGATTCCGGAATTCACGATCTTCGGCGGGATGATGGTCGACAGGGACGATATCGGCCATCTGCTGAAGATGACGACATCGCTGAAATCCCTGGCCCATGGTGTTCGTTTGATCGGGGGCTATGCCGTGGACCGTCTGCGCCATGGGCGCGGAGCGCGGCTGGTTATGGGAAACGCCCTGACCGGCCGGTTGCTGAAAACCCTGCGGGATCTCGGCGTCACGCTGATGACGGAAGCCGAAACCCTCGATGTTTCGACCGGCCCTGACGGCGCAAGCGTTCTGGCTCGTACCGAAGGCGGAGATATCAGTCTGCGGGCGCGGGGAGGGGTGATCCTCGCATCTGGCGGCTTCGCCCGCCATCCGGAGCGGCGCCGGGAGATGCTGCCCGAACCGCAGCCGGAATTCAGCCCGGCGGCCCCTGGCAATACCGGCGCGCTGCATGATATCGCGCTCAGGCTCGGCGCCCGCTATGGAGAGGGTGCGGAGCAGCCGGTCTTCTGGGCGCCGGTGTCGCGCCGCCAGCGCAAGGATGGCAGCATGGCGGTGTTCCCGCATTTTGTGCTCGACCGATCGAAGCCCGGTATTTTCTCGGTCGGCAGGGACGGGCGGCGCTTCGTCAACGAAAGCCGCTCATATCACGAGTTCGTTGCGGCGATGTATGCCGCGAACAGGGACGGCTCCACCATTCCGGCCTTCGAGATCACCGACGCCGACGGGCTGCGAAAATACGGGCTCGGCATGGTGCGGCCGGGTGGGCGCGGACTTCGGCCCTTCCTGGAAGATGGATATCTGGTGCAGGCAGAAACGCTGGCTGACCTTGCCGGCAAACTCGGCATCGATCCGGACGGCCTGGCGGACACTGCCGCACGCATGAACAGCTTTGCTGAAACCGGCATCGACCTCGATTTCAGTCGGGGAACAACCGTCTATGAGCGGGCCAATGGCGACCCGTCCCATGAGCCGAACCCGACGCTCGGCCCGGTCCGTACGCCTCCCTACTACGCCATCCGGCTCTGGCCCGGGGACATTGGCGCGGCTACCGGATTGCTGACGGATACCGACGCTCGGCTGATGGATGCCGACGGGCAGCCCATCGACGGGCTTTATGCCTGCGGCAATGACATGCAGTCGGTGATGGGAGGCGTCTACCCAGCCCCGGGCATCAATCTCGGACCGGCAATCGCTTTTGCCTATATCGCCGGGCGGCATGCCGCGAGCCGCGCTCTTTCGGGGAATTTATAAATCCCAGGAAAGTGGATAGGGTGTGCAAATCCGTGCCCGTGTTTTCTCAATGTGCCGTCCAAGGATGTGATTACAAATCAAAATAGTTATGTTACATAACTAATCGGAAGAGAGGCGAAAAGCCTCCGCCGACATCGGTCATTTGGGGAGGAAACCATGACCTTTATTCGCGTAAGCCTGACACGGGCGGCTGCGGCAATTGCCGTGCTCGCCATCAGCGTGGGCGTCTCCGCCGCGGCGGAAGTAACCCTGCGCATGCATCAGTTCCTGCCGGCGCAGGCCAATGTCCCGAAAAACATTCTCTATAAGTGGGCCGACAAGGTCGAGGCGGATTCCGGTGGCCGGATCGAGATCCAGCGCTTTCCGGCCATGCAGCTCGGCGGCAAGCCGCCGGAGTTGATCGATCAGGCCATTGACGGCGTCGCCGATATTATCTGGACCGTTTCCGGCTACACGCCGGGCCGTTTCCCTAAGGCCGAGGTGTTCGAGCTGCCGTTCACCATGACCAATGCAGAAGCCACCTCGCGCGCTTACTGGAAGCTGGCCGAGGAAACCATGATGGACAGCGACTTCCGCGCCTTCAAGGTGCTGGGGCTCTGGGTTCACGGGCCGGGTCTGATCCATTCCAAGGCGCCGATCAGCTCCATCGCGGACCTGAACGGGGTCAAGCTGCGGGCACCGACGCGGGTGACCAACATGTTGTTCGCCGCACTCGGCGCGACCCCGGTCGGCATGCCGGTTCCGGCTGTACCGGAAGCGCTTTCCAAGGGCGTGATCGACGCGACGGTTATTCCCTGGGAGGTGACCGGTGCGCTGCGGGTGCCAGAGCTGGTGCAGAATCACACCGGCTTCGGTGATGCCTCGCTTTATACCACCACCTTCATCTTCGCGATGAACAAGGACCGTTACAGTGCTCTCCCGGACGACCTGAAAGCTGTGATCGACGATAATTCCGGGCTTGAGTTTTCCGCCTTCGCGGGAGCCCAGATGCAGCGGGACGACGGTCCCGCCCGGCAGTCGGCGGTCGACAAGGGGAACAACATTATCACCCTGACACCGGCGCAAACGGAGGAGTGGCGCAAGGCCGCCCAGTCTGTGACGGATAGCTGGGTCAAGGAGATGGACGGCAAGGGTCTAGACGGCACCGGTCTCAAGGCCAAGGCCGCCGCCCTGATCAAGGAACACACGGCGCAATAGCCGCATTGCCCCGGACCGTCTGAGACGGTCCGGGGCAACCCGTTCTTGTTTTCGTTCCCGGAGTTCAAACCATGGCTGTCCTCGTGACGCGGCTGGCCCGTTTCATGGCCTTGCTCGGCGGTGCGGTTTTGCTGGCATTGATCGCCCTTACCTGCGTCAGTGTGCTGGGCCGCGGGCTCAATACGTTCGGCCATAGCGCGCTGTTGGGCGATCTGGCGCCGGGGCTTGCGGACGCCCTTCTGACGAGCGGTGTTGGTGCTGTGACCGGCGACTTCGAGGTCGTCGAGGCTGGGATCGCCTTCGCGGTTTTCGCCTTCCTGCCGATCTGCCAGCTCAAGGCCGGACATGCGACGGTGGACATCTTCACCGATCAGCTTCCGGCTAAGGTGAACCGGTTTCTGGTGGCGTTTTGGGAAGTGGTTCTGACGCTGATCGTATTGCTGATCGCTTGGCGCCTCTTCGAAGGGCTCCAGAGCAAATATAGCTACGGCGAGACCACCTTCCTCTTGCAGTTCCCTGTCTGGTGGGCCTATGGCGCGAGTTTCGTGGCGGCGATCATCGCCGGATTGATCGCACTCTATGCGGCCGGGACCAGGGTCGCCGGGTTGCTGACCGGGCGGGACGATCTATTGATTGAAAGGGGCATGCACTCGTGAGCCCTCTTGAACTCGGTTTCTGGTCCTTTCCGGTCCTGCTCATCCTGATTTTACTGCGCGCGCCGATTGGCCTCGCCATGTTCCTGTGCGGCATTGGGGGGCTGTATTTCTCGACCGGCGGCAGCGCCATGTTCATGGCCAAGCTGAAGTCGGAAACCTATTCGACCTTTTCCAGCTACTCGCTGACCATCATCCCGATGTTCCTTCTGATGGGGCAGTTCGCGACCGCATCCGGCATGTCCACGGCTCTATTCAAGGCGGCGGAAAGCTGGCTCGGTCATCGCCGGGGCGGGGTTGCCATGGCGGCGGTCGGGGCATGCGCCGGGTTCGGCGCGATCTGCGGCTCTTCACTGGCGACGGCGGCAACCATGAGCAAGGTCGCCCTGCCGGAGCTGAGGCGGTACGGCTATTCCGGCGGTTTCTCGACCGCGACGCTGGCCGCCGGCGGCACCCTCGGCATCCTGATCCCGCCATCGGTGATTCTGGTTATCTACGCCATCCTGACGGAGCAGAATATCGCCAAGCTGTTCGCGGCCGCCTTCATTCCCGGCCTTCTGGCTGCGGCCGGTTACATGATCACGATCTCTCTCTATGTCCGGCGCCACCCGGACGCGGCGGGCACGCGAGAGCCAGTTCCCTATGCGGAACGCTTCAGCGCGTTGGTGAGTGTCTGGCCGGTGCTGCTGGTCTTCGGGCTGGTCGTCGGCGGTATCTATCTTGGCTGGTTCACGCCGACGGAGGGCGCGGCTGTCGGTGCTGCGGGCACGGGTGCCATCGCGCTGGCGCGCAGGGCTCTGACCTGGAGCTTCCTGAAGGAAAGCGTCGTCGCCACGGCCCAGAACACCGCGATGATCTTCTTCATTATCCTCGGCGCCGCGCTCTACAACGGATTTCTGGCCCTCAGCCAGGTGCCGCAGGAACTCTCGGCCTGGGTTGTGGGTCAGGGCTTCAGTGCCTGGACCGTGCTGACGCTGATCCTGCTGTTCTACCTCGTTTTCGGCTGCCTGATGGACAGCCTGTCGATGATCCTGCTGACCATCCCGATCTTCTTTCCCGTGGTCAGCCAGCTCGATTTCGGCATGAGCCCGGAACATATGGCGATCTGGTTCGGCATTCTGGTGCTGATCGTGGTCGAGGTCGGGCTGATCACCCCACCGGTGGGGATGAATCTCTTCATTATCAACGTGATGGATCGGGAAACGCCGATCAGCGAGACCTATAAGGCGGTGCTCTGGTTCGTCACCTCTGACATTGTCCGCGTGGTGCTTCTGGTGCTGTTCCCGTCGATCACGCTGTTCCTTCTTTACTGAGCGGAGCGAAAGCGATGCGCACACTCATTCGACATGGATTCAAATCATGCTGATCACAGGCAACGCAGCACTCGTGACGGGCGGCGGCAGCGGCCTTGGGGCGGCGACGGCCCGTCATCTGGCCGCGCAGGGGGCAAAGGTCGCCATCCTCGACTTTGATGCCGCGCGGGCAGAAGCAGTCGCCGCGGAAATCGGCGGTCTCTTCCGTCAGGTCGATGTCAGCAACGCGGACGCGGTTGGCGCCGTGATCGACAGCATTGCCGAAGAACTTGGCGCGGCGCCGCGCATTGTCGTGAACTGCGCCGGGATCGGCACCGCTGCCCGGATTGTTGGGCGCGAGGGCAAGCTTTCCATCGACGTCTTCGAGCGCACGCTGCGGGTCAACCTGTTCGGCACCTACAATGTGATGAGCCACGCTGCCCGGCACATCGCCGAGCTGCCGCCGCTGGAAGGCGGTGAGCGCGGGGTGATCGTCAATACGTCCTCGGTGGCATTCGAGGATGGCCAGCTTGGCCAGGCGGCCTATGCAGCATCGAAAGGGGCGATTGCCTCGCTCTGCCTGCCGGCAGCGCGCGAATTCGCCCAGTTTGGTGTCCGTGTGGTCTCCATCGCGCCGGGCCTGTTCCAGACCCCGATGATGCAGGGCCTGCCGGTAGAGGTGGCGCAGAAGATTGCCGAAAACATTCCGTTCCCGGCCCGGCTCGGGGAGCCCGAGGAATATGCCCTGCTCGCCGGGCAGATCATCACCAATCCCTATCTGAACGGCACGACCATCCGCCTCGACGGCGCGGTCCGGCTGCCGAAGCGCTGAGGTATTCCCATGAGCGACCCTGTTCTGACTATCGAAGCGCGCGGCGAGATTGCCGTTCTGACCATGAACCGGCCGGACAAGCGCAATGCGATGTGCGATGCCCTGTTGCAGGCGATTGACGCTTTCTTCGTCAATCCGCCGGCGGAGGTGAAAGCCGTGGTGCTGACCGGCTCTGGCGGGCATTTCTGCTCTGGCCTCGATCTCAGCGAGCATGTCGCCCGCGACGCCGAAGGCACGATGCGGCATTCCCGAAGCTGGCACGCGGTGATGGACCGCATCCAGTTCGGCGGCCTGCCCGTGGTCTCGGCGCTGTCTGGCGCTGTGATCGGCGGTGGGCTTGAACTTGCCAGCGCGACCCATGTCCGGCTGGCGGAACCCTCGACCATCTTCCAGCTGCCCGAAGGCCGCAGGGGGATCTTCGTTGGCGGGGGTGCCAGCGTGCGGGTGGGGCGCATTCTCGGCGCTGATCGGATGATCGAGATGATGCTGACCGGCCGGCGCTATTCGGCGGAAGAAGGATTGGCGCTTGGCCTGACCCATTATGCGGTAGGCGAAGGAGAGGCTCTGGAGCAGGCGCTGGATCTCGCCGCCAAGATCGCCTCGAACGCACCGCTTTCCAACTACATCATGATCCAGGCGCTCAGCCGGATCGAGGATATGTCCAAGGCCGACGGCCTCTTCACCGAAAGCCTGTGCGCGGCGCTGACCCAGACCAGTCCGGACGCGATTGAAGGGCTGGCTGCGTTTCTGGAGAAGAGGGCACCGAAATTCGGAGGCGCGGCATGACGGCGCCCAAGACGAAACCGGGCGCGGTGCCGCCTCTTGCCGGCGAAGCGTCCGATTCCCTGTTGCAGCGCTTTCTCGGCTACCGGATGAAGCGGGCCTTCAATGTCGTGCAGGCGGATCTGGCAGAGGCACTGCGCCCGTTCGATCTCAGGATGACTTCCTATACGGCGCTGGTACTGATCATGGACAATCCGGGGCTCAGCCAGTCCCAGCTCGCCACAGTGATGGATATCGAACGGCCGAATCTCGTTGTGCTGGTCGATGAGCTGGAAGGACGCGACCTGATTGTCCGCGAGCGGGTGCCGACGGACCGGCGGGCCTATGCCCTGAACGTCACCCTGGCAGGCAGGCGGCTTTGCGAGAAGGCGATGGCAGAGGTCGAACGGCACGAGGAACGGATGTTCAGCGACCTCTCGACGGAAATGCGGGCGACGGTTGCCGAGGCGATGACAGTCATCCGGCAGGGCGGTGATGGAGGCGGATCGAAATGAAGCGCACCGCCAGTTTTCGGCCTCATCGCACCGAGCGGGAGGATCGCCCCGATGGCAGCATTATCCTGCGCTCATCCTATACACTCGGCCCGGTCGTCGAGCGGACAGGAGACTGGCTGCATCACTGGGCTACCGAAGCGCCGGACCGCATCTTTATCGCCGAGCGCAGCGGCGCCGGGTGGCGGGGAGAGAGCTTTGCCTCCGTGCTGGAAAAGGTCAGGGCTCTGGCGGCGGCGCTGCTGGCACGCGGCATGGGAACAGAAACGCCGATCATCGTGCTCTCCGGAGCCGGTGTGGATCACGGACTGCTCGCTCTGGCCGCGCAATATATCGGCGCGCCGATTGTCCCCGTGGCCGAGCAGTATTCCCTAATCCATGGCGCCCATAACCGGCTCCGCCATGCGGTGGAACTAGTGCGTCCGCGCATGGCTTACACCATCGACGCTGAACAATATGCCGAAGCCCTGGCGCTGGACATGTTCGACGGCATCGAGATCGTTGCCAGCCGAACCGGGGGGCGGAGCGATGTCACGGCTTTTGACGATCTGCTGAAAGCGCGGGCAGAGGCGGATGTCGAGGCCGCTTTTGCCGCCGTCACGCCGGATACGGTCGGCAAGATCTTGATGACGTCGGGCTCGACCTCGGAGCCGAAAGGGGTGCTCACTACCCACCGTATGATGTGCGCGAACCAGACCCAGATCGCCGACGCCTTGCCGTTTCTGCGTGAACGGCCGCCACGGATCACAGACTGGCTGCCGTGGAACCATGTCTTCGGCGGTTCGCACAATTTCAACATGATGCTGGCCAATGGCGGCAGCCTCTATATCGATGACGGCAAGCCGGTGAAGGGGTTGTTCGAGCGCACGGTCGAGAATCTCTCCCTGATGCCCGGTACCCTCTCGTTCAACGTGCCGGTCGGCTTCGCCATGCTGGTCTCGGCCCTGTCCGGGGACAAAGCTCTGCGCCAGCGTTTCTTCGAGGGGCTGGATCTGATCTTCTATGCCGGGGCCTCCCTGCCGCAGGAAGTCTGGGAGGGGCTTGAGCGCATGGCGTTCGAGGTCAAGGGCGAGATCCCGCTGATCACCTCGTCCTGGGGGCTGACGGAGACTGCGCCTGCCGCGCTGATGCAGATGGAGCCGACCGAACGTTCCGGCGTCGTCGGTGTGCCGCTGAACGGGGTTACGGTAAAGCTCGTCCCGGACCCGGATATGCGCTGCGAGGTCAGGGTCAAGGGGCCGAACATCATGCCAGGTTACTTCGAGGCACCGGAGAAAACCCGGGCGGCGTTCGACGAGGAAGGCTTCCTGATCACCGGAGACGCGATGGCCTTTGTCGATCCGAACGACTTCAATCGCGGCCTGCGGTTCGATGGCCGGATCTCGGAAGACTTCAAGCTGCTGACCGGAACCTGGGTGCGAGCTGCCCAACTGCGGCTCGATCTCTTGTCCTGCCTCGCGCCGCTCGCCGCCGATCTTGTGGTGACCGGCGCCGACCGGGATGAGATCGGCGTGATGATCTTCCCCAACCTCGGCGAACTGGAGCGTGAGGGATATGCTCTTGATGAGGCGGACGGTGCGCTGACCGACAGGCTGTTACTCGGCGATATTCACCGTCGGCTTGCCGTCCGGGACCGGGAATTTTCCGGCAGCTCGACACGTGTCAGCCGGGCTATTGTGCTGGCCGAGCCAGCTTCGATGCCGGAGGCAGAGATGACTGCCAAGGGCAACCTCAATTTCCGCCGTGTCCTGCAGCGCCGGTCCGCGCTTCTTGAGCGGCTCTATTCCGACGGTGATGCAGCCGTGACGACACTCTGAAGGAACAGGAATATGGTTGATATTTCCAAGGTCAGGGCGATCGATATCCATACCCATGCCGAGGAGCCGTGCGGCTGCCACACGGACGATGGTTATGATGATTTGCAGGCGACCATGGCGCAGTATTTCCGGGCGCCCTGGCAGCACCCGCCGACCGTGCCGGAGACCGCACAGCATTATCGTGAGCAGAATATCGCCGCCGTGATTTTCCCCGTTGATGCGGAGCGCGAGACCGGCTACCGGCGCTACAAGAACGAGGAAGTCGCGGAACTCGCGGCAGAGAATGACGACGTGCTCATTCCCTTCGCCTCCATCGATCCTTGGAAGGGCAAGATGGGGGTACGGGAAGCCCGCCGTCTGATCCGGGATTTCGGTATCAAGGGCTTCAAGTTTCATCCGACCATGCAGGGCTTCTATCCGAACGACCGGATGGCCTATCCGCTTTACGAGGCAATCGAGGAAGAGGGTGGCATCGCGCTCTTCCACACAGGCCAGACCGGTGTCGGCTCCGGCATGCCCGGCGGTAATGGCATGCGGCTTAAATATTCCAATCCGATGTATATGGACGATGTCGCCGTCGATTTTCCGGACCTGAAGATCATTCTGGCGCACCCGTCCTTCCCTTGGCAGGAGGAGGCGCTGGCCGTCGCCCAGCACAAGCCGAATGTCTATATCGACCTCTCTGGCTGGAGCCCTAAATACTTCCCGGAAATCCTGGTCCGCTACTGCAATTCGATCCTGCGGAAAAAGGTCCTGTTCGGCTCCGACTGGCCGATGATCACGCCGGAGCGCTGGCTGGCGGATTTCGAGCAGATCAAGATCAAGGACGAGATCCGCCCCGATATCCTGAAAGGCAATGCCGCCCGTCTGCTCGGGTTCGCCTGAGATGCGCGGCGCGCCCGGCCTGCGCCCGGTCTGCACGCTGACGGTGGGGTTGAGCTCGATCCGGGAGCTTGGTCAGGGACGGGCGGGCAAGCGGCGTATTATCCCGATCGTGGGCGGCCGGGTCGAGGGACCGGAGCTTAACGGCACAATCCTCGGCGTCGGCGCAGACTGGCAGACAGTCTATGACAATGGATGCGCCTGGCTCGACGCCCGCTATGCCTTCGAAACACCGGACGGCGCTTTGATCGAGGTGCTGAACCAGGGATACCGGCACGGCCCGCCGGACGTTCTGGCGAAACTCGCGGAGGGGCAGCCGGTAGACCCCGCAGATTATTATATGCGGACATCGGCTCGTCTCGAGACCGGGGATCCGCGCTACGACTGGGTCAATCGCACGCTGTTTGTCGGCACGGGCGCACGGCTCCCGTCCGCCGTGGAGATCGCTCTCTTTGCAATTGATTGATGGGCGTATCGCTCTAGAGCTTCGCCAATCCGTTGCAGAGTCGGTCGAGGAATCGCATGAGCAGGTAGCTCTCCTCCCCTGAAAGCTCCGAGAGCGCTGCATCGTAAAATGCCTGGATTGCGCCCTGCATGGCTTCCCAGGTTGTTTTGCCGCTTGCCGTCAGCCGCACGTGGCGGACCCGTCCGTCATCTGCCGCACGAATGCGTTCGACAAGCCCCGCGCGCTGCAGGCGATCGAGAACGGCGGTCAGGCTCTGTCGACTGACCATCAAATATTCCATCAATAACTTGACGGACATTCCGTCTTTCTGAACCTGTTTTCGCGCCAAAGCGCCAAGCACGGCCCATTGTTGGGTGGTGATGCCAAAGGCTTCAACGGCGTTTGTTCCCGCCTTATGCATGAGGTTGGATGATTGATAAAGGCGGAAAAAAAGCCGGTTTGCGACTTCGTCGACCGAGTGGTCATCCTGCAGGACTATGTCGGGGTCTGCCATGCGAACGCGCATTCCATCAACTAATTGACGCACCATAATATACATCATAGCATTGATATATATTATGACCAGTAAAAGCGGCGGCATGAAGATCGTTGGATCGGGTCTGAGGGAGGAAATTCATGAAACGTTTTGACGGCAACACGGCAATCGTGACCGGCGGTGGTGGCGGCATCGGCGGTGAGACCTGTTTGCGCCTTGCGTCTGAAGGTGCCGCTGTGGCGGTGCTCGACCGGGATCTCGCGACCGCCGAGGTGTCTGTAGGCCGGATCAGGGATGCGGGTGGGCATGCCATCGCGCTTGAGTGCGACATCACCGACCGGAAGGCGGTTGATGGCGCAGTTGCCAGGACGGAGGAAGAACTCGGGCCCGTCGATATCCTCGTCAACAATGCTGGATGGGACATCTTCAAGCCATTCGCGCAGACGGTGCCGGAGGAATGGGCGCGGCTGATCGCGATCAATCTGACGGGCGCCCTTCACATGCATCACGCCGTCCTTCCAGGCATGGTCGAGCGACGGCACGGACGCATCGTCAATATTTCCTCCGATGCCGCGCGCGTCGGGTCTTCAGGAGAAGCCGTTTATGCCGCCTGCAAGGGGGGGCTCGTCGCTTTTTCCAAGACGATCGCCCGTGAACACGCCCGGCACGGGATCACCGTCAATGTGGTCTGTCCCGGACCGACGGATACGGCGCTGTTCGCGGACTTCAAGGAAGGTGCGGGCGACCCGGACAAATTGCTGAAGGCTTTCGAGCGGGCCATCCCTTTGGGACGCATCGGACAGCCGCAGGATCTTCCGGGTGCGATCCTTTTCTTCGCCAGCGACGACGCGGCTTATGTGACCGGACAGGTGCTCAGTGTCTCCGGCGGCCTGACGATGGCTGGCTGAGACGGTCAACGAAAACTCTGGAGGACATAAAATGGATTTCGAGGACCTGCTCTACGAGGTTCGCAACGGCGTTGCCTGGATCATGATCAACCGGCCGGAAAAGATGAACGCATTCCGCGGCCGGACCTGCGATGAGCTGATCAAGGCGCTCTACAAGGCCGGCTATGACCGGGAGATTGGCGCCATTGTATTGGCTGGGGCCGGTGAGCGGGCCTTCTGTACCGGGGGAGACCAGTCTGAACATGACGGGCAATATGACGGACGCGGGACCATCGGCTTGCCGATGGAGGAGTTGCATGCCGCGATCCGGGACGTGCCGAAGCCGGTGATCGCGCGGGTGCAGGGCTATGCCATCGGCGGTGGTAACGTGCTGGCGACGATCTGTGATCTGACAATATGCTCGGACAAGGCCGTCTTCGGTCAGGTCGGGCCGAAGATGGGGTCGGTCGACCCCGGCTACGGCACAGCCTATCTCGCCCGCGCGGTCGGAGAGAAGAAGGCGCGCGAGATCTGGTATCTCTGCCGACGCTATTCCGGTGCTGAAGCCGTCGAGATGGGACTGGCCAATATATGTGTGCCGCAGGACGAACTGGATGCGGAAGTGCAGAAATGGGGCGAGGAAATCTGCGAGCGGAGCCCGACGGCGATCGCCATTGCGAAGCGTTCCTTCAACATGGACACCGCGCACCAGGCGGGCATCGCCGGTATGGGGATGTATGCCCTGAAGCTCTATTACGACACCGATGAATCCCGCGAGGGCGTGAACGCCTTCCTGGAAAAGCGAAAGCCGGATTTCCGTAAACATGTCAAGTAACGGCGCCTAGAGCCGCTCGATCACGTTTTGAAAGAGGCAAGCGCCATGGATCCGGCCTTCAGCGACGACCAGCAGAGTATTTTCGAAACCGCCCGGCGCTTTGCGGCCGAACGTGTTGCGCCGGGCTATCAGGCGCGCGAGGCCGAGGCCAGGATCGACAGGGCGCTCGTCCGGGAACTGGGTGGTCTCGGCCTGATCGCGCCGGAACTGCCCGAAAAACAGGGCGGTCTCGGTCTCGACAGCGTAACCAGCGGACTGATCGCCGAGGCGATTGGTTATGCCGACCTCAATGTCGCCTACCTGCAGATCCTCGGCTCGTTGAATGGCAAGATCATCTCGGAGCACGCCGCGCCGGACCTCGCTGCCGAGTGGATCGGCCGGATCGTTTCCGGCGAGTCCGTCGTCTGCATCGGGTTGACGGAGCCGCGTGGCGGATCGGACGCCGCCAACCTCGGGCTCACGGCGCGGCGCTCCGGAAACCGATATATCCTGAAGGGCGAGAAATCGTCGATCAGCATGGCCGACCAGGCCGATGCCATCGTGCTGTTCGCGCGGACTGGCGCCGCCGAGGATCGTGCCCGCGGCATCAGTGCTTTCCTGATCCCGATCGACACGCCCGGTATCTCGACCCAGCGCTACAGGGACCTTGGCAGTCATGCCATCGGCCGCTGTTCGATCTTCTTCGACGATGTTGAGATACCGGCAGATTGGCGGCTTTCGGAAGAAGGCGGGGGATTCGTCCAGGTGATGCAGGGGTTCGATTTCAGCCGGGCGCTGATCGGGCTCCAGGTTCTCGGCGCCGCACAGGCCTCCCTCGACGAGAGCTGGCGCTACATCCAGCAGCGTCAGGCATTCGGAGCGCCGCTGGCGGCGAACCAGGGCATAACCTTTCCGCTCGCGGAAAACGAGGCGGCGATCGCGGCTGCCCGACAACTCTGCTACCACACGCTGCGCCTGAAGGATGCGGGAAGGCCGCACACCTCCGAAGCTGCTATGTGCAAGTGGCTGGCGCCGAAGAGCGCCGTGGAGGTGATCCATCAGTGCCTGCTGACCCATGGGCATTATGGCTGGTCTCTGGATCTGCCGCACCAGCAGCGCCTGCGTGATGTGATGGGGCTGGAAATCGGCGACGGAACGGCGCAGATCATGAAAACCATCGTCGCCCGGGAAAAACTGCGTTCCGCCTAGGCCGGTCCCCGCGCTTGGCGCGCGATGTGCTGCCGTAAAACCGGCGCCTCCGGAGATTTATGGCACCCGCACCCTGTCGGGTGCGGGTGGAAAAGACTAAGGCGTCCGGTTATTCGGCTAGTTCACTGGCTTTGGCGTGGCGCCATCCTTGCCGGCGGAGCCTGTTAATTTATCAATCCATTGCCCAAGCGCCTGTTCGGCCGCTGGATCCGCCATGGGCAAGCCGCCCGGGGGCTGTGCCGGACTTCCGGCCTGCGGTTGGCTGGCCGGTGACCCTTTTTCCTCCGGTGCAGGAGTGCCGGGCGGAGTCATGGTGTCCTGATTGATGATGGCACCGGTAGCGGTCAGCGGTGCCGGCCCGGCGAGGGAAGGCATCTTCAGAAGGTCGCTGCGCGGTCCAAGCGAACTGTTGCCGCTCGGCGCACCCCGTTGTTCGTTCTCTACGCCTTTCAGGCCAGGGTCGGTGTTGAGGATGATCGGCAGCCCGTCTGCACCGCCAATGACGATAACCTTGGAGTTGTTGGACTGGGCCAATTGCAGGGTTGCCTCGATGCCGCGCCAGCGCAGATAGCTCTCGGTGATGCCCGGCGCGACGATTTCCTGGAAACTGCGAATACCCTCTGCCTCGATCCGCTTGCGCTGACGTTCTTTTTCTTCCAGCCGCAGACGGAATTCATAGGCCTCGCTCATATGGCGGACCCGTTCCTTCTGCTCGATGGCATTGCGTACAAAGGTTGGCAGGGTGATTTCCTCGATCAGCACGTCCTCGAGATTGACGTAAGCTTCGTCGAACGGGACGTTGGAGGAGATGTTCGCAAGTTTGCTCTGGAACCGGGTCTGCACGATGGTCTGCACCCGTTCGCGCCGGGTCGAATAGAGGTCAGAGGCCTCGTTTTCTGAAATATAGGTCAGGATCAGGGTGCGGAGCTGGGGACGCATCAGGGTGTCGGTATAGTTCGGCCCGATGCTCTTGTGCAGGAAACCCGCATATTTACTGTTGATGACGAAGCGGCTGGAGATATTGACCGTGATCTCCAGGCCGTCGACGCTGAGTCCTTGCACACTCTCGCTGATGCGCTGCAGGCGCGCATCGTACATGTAGATTTTGTCCCACGGGAGGATGAAGTGAATGCCTTCCCTGAGCTGTTCGCCCCTCGTTGTGACTGTGCCGCCGAAGAACCGGTACCACATCACCCCGACTGATCCCGGCGGCACTGTGTAGACAATCAGTGGCCACAACACGATGATCATCAGGAGCAGCAGCGCACCGGCGGCGAAGAACTCTACCCAGTGCCTGCCCGTCCAGGCCGACGCCCATTTGAAGAAGCGACTAATCATGGAAAAGCTCCGGGTCGAAGGTCGCCATCATACCATCTTCCATGTGCATTTGCCTGTCGGCAGCATCGAAGAAGCGGTTGTCGTGAGTGACGGCAATGATAGTGGCCCCGCGTGATCGCAGCATACCCAAAATCTCACGGTAGAACTTGCGTCTGAACATCGGATCCTGATCGGCGGCCCATTCGTCGAGCACGAGGATCGGGCGCTTTTCCAGCAATGCGGCAAGCAGGGCCAGGCGTTTGCGCTGGCCGGTTGAAAGGTCGATGGTGGAAAAACGCTGGCCGTCGAACTTTACCTTGTTGAGGATCTCCAGCGTGGCGATCCAGTCCGCGACTTCGTCCAGCGCCTCATCCGGAACGCCATACAGTTCCGAGAACAGGTGGAAGTCGCCGAAGACGGCCGCGAAGATTTCGCGATAATCCTGCAATGCATTCTGTGGGAGAGCCTTGCCGTCCACCAGGATGGTGCCTTCATGCAAGGGGTAGAGGCCGGTCAGGACACGCAGCAGGGTCGATTTTCCGGAGCCATTTCCGCCGGTGATAAACAGAACTTCCCCGCGCGTTACGGTGAGATCTATCGGGCCGATGGCAAAGCTTTCAGTGGGGTCGCCGTTTGGCGGGGTGTAGCGGAACACTGCTTTGCGCAGTTCGAGGGTCTTGAAATTTGCGAAGCGCGTGCTGTCCGCCGTCGGCGCTTCCGCCAGTGGTTTGCCGTCTTCGTCGACCGCCAACTCGACACCGGACATCCTTTTCAGGTCGCGTTCCAGATCCATGATCGCCTCGGCCGCGGCGGAGGAGTTCTCGAAGATCGGGATGGAGCCTATCAGGCCGGAGATCGGTCCGATGATGAAGAGTACGGCGGTGGTCGACTTTTGAACCTCGTCTGAATAGCCCGAGGTCAGGATCGGGACCACAAACACCATGGTACCAAGCAGCAGGTAGAAGGCGGTCTGGGAGAACACGAAGTTCTTTGCCAGCATGATTTGTGTAACGCCCCGCATCTCCGAGGCGCGTTGGCTGATTTCCTCGATCCGAGCGATGATGGCCCGGGCCTTGCCCCGGCTCAGTTTGGCTTCCTTGAAGCCGTCCAGCAGGTCGTCGATCGTGTTGTAGACGTCGTTGTCCATCTCCAGCGTGCCGCGGAGGTCGCTTCGCACCGAATAGGATTTTCGCCAGTAGACGAACAGAGCAACGCTCATGAAGGCAACGAGAGCGATAAAAGATGTGATCGAAATCCACGCGATATAGAGCGCCGTGAACAGAATCAGGATCGTCATCTGCACCGCAATGGTCATGGTTGACGCGGATTGCGAGAGCGTCTGCATATGGCGTGCGATGCCGCTGTAGATCACCACCCGTCCGAGCTGCTCCACATCGAGCAGTTCGCAATATTGCAGGTGGGAGACGATGCGCATGCGCACGCGATGGATCATCGCCTCGACCTGTTCGGCGGCCTGGGTCAGGATCCAGCGCTGTGAAATAACATAGAGAATCATTGCGGCAGCGAAAAACACCGCATAGAGCGGGCGCGATTCCGACTGTTCGGCATGCTCGGCCGCCGTATTGATGACCGCAAGGATCATCGCGTTGGTCAGGCCGGCAACGGCGGCCACGGTCAGTGCCTTGCGAGGCGATAGCGTCGCTTCGCTGCGCAGGAATTTAATCAGGCCGTTTGACGCAACCAGATCGGCAGCGGCGGAACCGGTCTCCATCGCGGAAATTCCTCCCGGGGCGGGTTAGCCTTCTTGAGAAGGGCCGGATGAAGCTTTTTTCAAAGCAGGCCGGACCAGCGCAAACACTAGCCCGACCAACAGCGGCGTAAAGATCACGCAGCAAAGGAATACCCCAAACGCACCGATCCGGGTGTGCCGACCGGCATAGGCCAGGATCACAGAAAGCAGCACATAGAGACCGAGTGGGATAAATTGCATTAGGCGCAATCCGATTTGAGCGTCGCTGCGATATGACAGCCGACCGGGCCGCCTATGCCGTCCGGTCGGATTGTCTAAATTTTCAGCCGTCGTGACTGATCAGGCTGCGGCCTTCGTCGATGTGGAGGCTTTGGAAACACCCTCTTCGAACTCGGCTTTGAAATGCTCGCGCATGGCTTCCGGGTCGAAGTTCAACACGTTGCCGCCAGCTTCGAAGTGCTGGATGAAGACCTTGCCGACCGCGTAGGTTGATGCAGTCGTGAAGACCGGCGCGGCCAGCACGCCAAGCACTGTTCCGACGCCCGGGATCGCCTTGATCAGGCTGGAGGCGCCGCGCGCCAGTCCGGCCGGAACCAGGCTACCAAGCAGGCCGCCAATGATGGTTTTCACGACATTGCGCGAGAACGGCACTTCATAGAGCTTTGCCAGATCCGCAACCATCTTGATCTGAACCAAGGTGACCGCCGCCAGATCGGCGAACGGAAGCGGAATGAAACTGGCGCCGGCGGACCAGCCCATATAGGTGTTTACGATGCTCGAGGCTTCGACACGCCGAGCAGCCAATACATCATCTGCCATCATTACTCTCCAGAGTTGGTGAAGTCGTATTTTGTGTAATGGTGCGTGGCCAAGCGGCCCCTCATCTTTATTCTGCGCCCAGCCGGCCGAAGGTCTTTCTCAATCATTTCAAGCATATCCGAAACGGTCCTTTGAGTACAACTGCTCAGAAGCTTTTAGCGATTCTCAGCTGCGGCAAAATGAAGCTTTCCTCGCCGCCGGTACCGAGAGAAGCGGCCACCTTCAATTCCGCCCGCAAACCATCGGAAGCGAGATACCGGAGGCCACCCGCCAGATTGAACAAGTTCTGTGCTGCTGCACGTGAATCCGCATGGATGGTCTGCCCGGATGACAGTCGGCCGTCGATCTCACGCTCCGCATCGAGCAGGTCATGCTCATAGCCGACGCCGAGATAGGGTTGCAGCACGCCATTTTTCGTATCGAGGTTCGTCCAGACGGTGAAATCCACTCCGGCCTTCACCTCGGCAACATCGCTGTCCTCGACCGTCAGGTTGAGGAAGCTGGCACCGCTCTCCGTGAAGCCGTCGACGGTTGTCCAGCCGGCGCCGAGCCGCCCGGTTGCGGCATAGCCGATGCGCCGTTCGCCGATCTTTATGTCGTTGTCCCAGCGCGCTTCCAGTTCGGCGTTCACGCCCCATCCGCTGGTATCGCTGCGTGCTGTCGGCATCACGGAGAATCCGGTGTCGCGCTTCACGTCATCGACCGTGTGATAGGACAGGCCTGCCTGCAGCCCGAGGCTGAACTGGCCACTCCGCCAACCGCCGAAGCCCCCGACAGTCACCGCGTCATTGTCAAACGAGCCACCGCCATTGATTGACGAGTCGAGGCTGGCATAGCCGATATGGGCGCCGAAGACGAAATCCTCGGTCATACCCGGCGGGTGATAGGAGATGCCGACCATTGCCATCCGGCTATCGTAGTCGTACCCGGAGAAGTCCCCGTCCTTGTCCCGGGTGCCGAACCCGTTTTCGGCAATGATGAAGAGCGTGCTGTCACCGAATTTCTGGCTGCTGACCGGTGCCGCTCCGGAACCTGCAAGACCCGGTGCGCTGCGCAAGCTGTGGATCTGGCCGCGCAGGGCTGACATTACGGCGCGCTGTTGTTCCAGACCTGAATCGGCGAGAGCCGCAAGCCTGCCGCCATCGCTGTCGACCGCCTGCAGGGTGGCGGTCACCAGCTCGGCGATATACCCGTGCGCCGCGGTGGTCGGGTGCTGGCCATCCCAGTAGAGCGTAGCGTTCTCGCTCGCCGTGTCCGGGCATTGCCCGTTAGCTGCATTGTTGGTGATGCAGGAGCCGGTGGTATTCGTGAAGCCATAGAGGCTTGGCTGTGCATCGATATCGTCATAGAGCCCGTCGAGATCGACCAGAATGATCTCGAGGCCGGTATTCGTCCGGGCCGTTTGCAACATGGTTGGCATGCCGGCATTGTGGGACGCAGACAGGCGCCCCGATTGCGCCAATTGATCTGCTGTAAAATCCGTTACCAGGGTCGGTACCCGGTCCAGATCGAAAAGGTTCAGTACGATCACGCGCCGGGCGCCGAGGGTGGAAGCCCGCTCAATGCCGGTCTGGATGTTTCCCAGCGTCTGATCAACGATGCCTTGCTCGCTGACGCCCGGATTGGCGCCGATAACATAGTTCGTATAGTCGTTGCCGCCGGTCAGGATGGCGAAGGTTGCGCCGGAGGTGTTGGCGACGACGCCGGAGGTGTTATAGGCCGTCAGATCGTCAAACACTGACAGCAGGCCCGGCGCGGCGCTCGGCAAGTCTTCCGTTCCGGCTTTCGCCCCGCCGAAGGCAAAGCTGAGACTGACGCCGTCCTGCGCTCCTGGATTTGTGGTTGAGCCGCACAGGCTTGCAAGTCCGTTGGAAGCGTTGGTGGTCGCGCAGTCAGGATTGCTGAAATAGTAATCCATGTAATAGAGCTGCGTCGGCGCCAGCCGGTCGGTCCAGTTAGGGCCGTTGGAAAAACGTCCCTGATAATAGGGCGGTGTTCGCGGGATCACGTTCGTCGGCGTGATGAGCCCGGTCGCGATAAAGCTGTTCTGATTGTCCACCAGGCTGTCGCCGAGGAAGATGTATCGGTCATCGGCCGAAGCAGGTGCTGCAAAGCCGAGGATTGCGCTACATATGGTTGCGGCGAGGCGCGCGCGGGATGTCTTCTGTGCCATGACGCTTGTTCTCCCGGTTAGAACGTAATGACGACCGAGACTGTCGCCGACGATTCGCTGTACTGGAGATTTGAAAGGAACGCGTCGTTGACGAGCTGATTCGATGCCGAGGCATTGAACATTAATTCGACGCGGTCATGCACTTGCCATGCGGCGGTCGCATCCAGGGTAAAGCTTTCCGCCTCGTAGGGAGTGCCTTCGATTGTGTAGAACCTGTAGGTCGGACCAAGCTTCAGGTAGATATCATCTGCCGGGCGGTAGAGTGCCGAAACTGCCGCGAGATTGGTGAAGAGTCCGCCCGACGTCTGGATGTTCGTTTCGTCGAATGTGCGCTGTAGCGCCCCGCCGACACCCCATTGGTCATCGATTTTGTAGGTCAGTTGCGCCGTGCCGACGCCGGAAATCACCTTGCCAATGGTCGGCGCGTCGAAATACTGCGCGAAGCCGATGACGCGGACGAGGCCGGACAGGTTGCCTTGCGCGAATTCGGCGCCGATCCCGACGCGGCCGCCCTCGGAATCACGATCCTCCGGCAGAATGAAATCCGAGCCCGAATACCGGATCCGTATCGGGCCGCTGAAGACAGAGGCCTTACCCCAGCTGTAATGCTGACCCGCTTCAAGAGTGAGATTGTATTCCTCGCGGTCCTGAGACTGCACCCGGCTGACGATGGTTACATCGATATCTGTATCGTTCGATACGTCCTGATAGCGGCTCAGCAAATTGACGAAGTACTTTTTGTCGTCCCATCCGAGTGCGGCTTCCAGGGTGTTGGTCTGGGTTGTGCCGTTCAGGTTTCCGTTGAATTGCAGCGGATCGTTCTTGCCGATGATGCTGCCTTCGTTGAGGGCGCCGAGCCGCAGGTTGAGGGCGTCTGTGAAGTCATAGCGTCCGCTGATCGTTCCGGAGAGTGCGCTGCTCTTCTGATCGGAAACATCGACGGCTTTCTGGTCGACATAACTGACGGTGGCTGCCACCGCGTGCTTCTCCCAGTCCGACTGAGCTCCTGCATTAAAAGCGAAAATCTTTTTAAAGTCAGATTCTTCTGTCGGGTCGAGGCGAATGTTATCGGTTGCCATAAGGCCGGCCTGGATCCGGTTGTAGAATTTGAAACCGCCGAAGCTGAGTCCGGATGGTTGCTCGAAGCCGGAAACGGGCGGAAGCGGTGCAATTTGAGCCATTGCCGACGGTGTGGCGGCAAGGCCCGTCAGCAGCAGCATCAACGATGCAACAGTTGTCCTGCGTGCCAACGCCAATGGGTGTCCGCTCATAATCTTCGACGACTTGGGTAATCCGAACATTGTATCCCCCTGGAACCGCCGGTGCATCCATCGTCCCCCGCGGATGCGTGGAGGTTCTCTATTAGTTCTGCTTCGTTTGTGCGGCCTTTTCTTTCGGGGCGGCGATCTTGGCCGGTATGGTTCCGAACTGTGTTGCGGTCACAACGTCACGGCAATCGAGCCCGTTCTCGAATGTGCAATAGGGTATGTTGACGGTCGCTTCCAGGTTCTTGCAGGTCTCCAGAAAAAGGGGTGAGGCGAGGTAATCACCTTCCTCACCGTCATCTAATGGACCAGCCATCACGCTTGTCGCTGATTGGCCGCTGCCATCTTTCACCGTAAATTCGACTTCGGCAATGATGCGGAAAAGGCCCAGGTTGGTTAGATTCCGAATGGTGAGGACCGGGATGCAATTGTCATCCGTGCTGTGCCTGCTTCTGTCTGTCGTGATGGCGCGGGAGACGACGATTTGCAGTGGCCCGCCGTGGCCTCTTGCATATTTCCAGCGAAGGACGGGATGCTTTGTCACAGGGTCGGTCGTGCGTGAAAGCGTGACGACCCGTCCGTGGTCGCTCATCGCGGTCACTTCGTCGGCGCTATAGAATTGATCTATCTTCCAAGTTCCATCCGGTAACAGAATCACCCGTTGACCAACTGTTGTGGCGCCAAGACCGGAAGTCGGTATGGCTTCGTCATCATCGATCGGCGGGACGGGTGTTTGAGCATCTGCCGTGTGAGGCAGTGCCGACAACAGAAGGGCCATCGCGACGAGTAAGGTCTGGAAAAAAATCATGCTTTAACCCCGCCAGCATGGCTTGCGGATGATATCATATCGCGAATTTGATGGAATGCGGCGCTTGGTTTTTCGTTAATGAAGAAGTGACCGCCATCAATCCGGGCAAGTCCATGATCCGACTTGGTCCGTTCCGCCCAGGCACCGTCCCGTCCGTCGGCAGTGGCCGCATCGGCCGTACCGGCAATGGTGTGGATGGGGCAGCGTAATCGTTCGCTTTCGGCCCGGGCATAAAGATCGTTCGCGCGGAAGTCAGCGCGCATGACCGGCAACATCAGTTCCGCGAACTCAGGCACTTCATCGACCTCTGGCGGCAGGCCGCCGAGACGCCGGACATAGTCGAGGAACGCATCGTCACCCATGTCGGCGACGGTCGGTTGCGGTGTGGTCTGCGGGGCGGCGCGGGCCATTGCGATAAGACAGGCGATATCGATGTCTTCGGCTTCCAACTGCATTGCGGTTTCAAAAGCAAGCAATGCACCGTAGCTGTAACCGAGCAAAACCGGGCGATCCCAGCCTTCCGCGGCGATAGCGTCGGCGATGTTCCGGGCGAGCGCCACGGCATCTTCTTCGGGCGCTTCTCCGAAGCGCTCTTCGCGGCCGGGTAACTGAACCGGAACAATGCGGATACCGGGCAGGGAGCCCGCCCACTCACGGAAAAAACCGGCACCGGCGCCTGCCGGAGGGAAGCAGATAAGAACGCTGCCAGGTCCTGTGCCCACGCCGGCCCGGCGCTGTACAGGCAGCCAGGGCGTCGGTGCGGCTACTGATCGCAGGACGCCCGGCATTGCTCCCGTTGCCATCAATCCCGAGGCCATCAGGCCCGAACACTCTTTGGTCGCATGTCGGTCCATGTCCTGTCGACATGAGCGACGCAATCCTCATGCGTTCCTGAAAAGACGGATCTCCAGCCGCTCGGCACCGCCTTTGCCAAAGGCCATAGGCAATACTGCTCTTCATCGTTGATCAGAACCTGATGCGACGCGACCGGGGTTTCTGCCTGGTCGGGAGCTGTCTCGGATCCGGTGCTCATGTTGTCCTCGTCTGTTTTTGAGAGGTGGAGCGGGCCTTTTTGGCCGGCGCTGATTTCGTGGTTTTTGGTGCCGGTTCGCCTTCCGGTTCGACGCTCGCATTGTCTGCTGTCACGTCCTTTTCGTCCGGCAGGATTCCCAACCGGCGCTCCCGCATCTCCAGCATCTCCACCGTCGACTTATAAGTCGGCAGCGCCCAGAGCACGAAGAGTGCGAGTTTCACTAATGCGGCGGCGACAGGCATCATAATACCGTAACAAATATTCGCATGTTTCGATATGTCACATGCTCAAAATGCTCGCGCTGGGCGATCTTATCCTGAAGGCAGCTTCCAGCGACGACCGCGGCACTATGAGGTGAGGCTAAGGCGTTTGCAAACGATTAATTATTTGTTCACAATGGGTTCTGGGTATATTGGATTTATTGTTTATGCTTAAATTCGCGCTGTTTTGAGCGAATTCAATCAATTTTGTTGGGTGATGAATCGGGCGTAGTTTCATGCTCTGGTTTTGTATGTTGAAAACCCTCGGAGATTGACTGTGAGTGGCACGATGAATGAGCAGGCTCATTCCATAGACTATCCGTTGCCGCTTTCGATGGCGCAACAGGAGGTTTGGCGAGAGCATGTTTTGTTCCCTGGCACGGCCGTGCATACCGTGTCGGCGCGCAGTATCGTTTCCGGCCCGCTTGACGCCGAGAAATTCGAGCAGGCGCTTTTCTGGGTGTGGCAGCGACACCAGGCGCTGAGGCTGACACCCGTTTCAGACGATGGTGGGCTGGAGCCGGTGCAGATCGAATGCCCGGCGCCGGAGCGGATGTTCGATCTGCATGACGTTTCGGATGCTGCCGATCCGGAAAGTGCTGCCGAAACGCTTGCCGCCGATCTCGGGCGCCGGGCCATTTCGCTCGATGGCGGTCCGACCTTCCGCTTCGACCTCATCCGCTTTGCAACGGACCGGCATATCTGGGTGATGAGCTATCATCACATCAATATGGACGCCTGGGCCAACGGTATTCTGATGCGGGATGTTGCGGCAGCCTACAGCGCGCTGGTCAGCGGAGAGCATCCGGAGCTGCCGGAGGCGCCGCAATTCGCGGATGCCGTAGAAGGCGACCGCGCCTTCCTGGAAAGCAAGCGCTTCGCCAAGGCTGCTGATTATTGGAGCGATCAATACAGGACATTGCCCGACCGACTGGTCGATGCGGTGCCCAGCGTATTGGAAGGACGCCCGCCCGAGTCCACCTCGTTGCAGCGGATTGGTATCGACGCGGACACAATGACAAAGCTGCGTGCGGTGGCCGCCGAAAAGGGCGCGACACCGGCACGGCTCTTCATGGCCGCCGCGCTGATCCTGTTTCACAAGCTCTCTGGTGCGACCGACATGGTGTTCGGCATGCCGGTGCTGAACCGGCCAACCGCACGGGACAAGGAGACCTTCGGGCTGTTCTCGCTGACCACCGCGCCACGCGTTCAGCTTGATCCGGCCGATGGCCTGGATGCCCTGCTGTCCGAGCTTGACCGGGCCATGAGAGGCGCCATGCGGCATCACCGCTATCCGCTCTCCGGAGTCAACCGGAGCCTCGGTCTGGCAGCGCAACGGGTACTGCAACTTTTCGATATCAACATCTCCTATGAACGTGTCGATTTCGGCGAGTTGCCGTTTGGCGATGCTGTGGCCGGTGTGCCCCGGGTGCTGCTGAACGGCGTCGAGCGCACGCCGGTCGAGATCTTCGTCCGGGAATATGGCGACGGTGAGCGGGTCGAGGTTGACCTCGACTTGTCGCTCGGTGCTTTCAGCGAGGAAGACGCCGCTTTATTGGCCTCGCGTTATTCGCGTGTTTTGTCGTGGTTGGCGTCTGGTGGTGCTGGGTCTGCTTCGTCTGTTCCTCTGGTGGACGCTTCGGAGCGTGGGTGGCTTCTTGATGGTGTGAACGCGACGGCGCGGG
>NZ_JAXMNY010000006.1 GCF_034670185.1 Nisaea sp. | reverse complement strand
CGCGGGAGAGCTGCATCTCGGCGGCGACGGCCTCGCGGACGGGTATCTCGCACAGCCGGACCTGACCGAAGAGCGCTTCGTCATCCACCCGACCCTCGGGCGGCTCTACCGCACAGGCGATCTCTGCAGATGGAACCGGTCTGGCGCCATCGACTATCTCGGCCGCACCGATCACCAGATCAAACTCCGCGGCTTCCGCATCGAGCTCGGAGAGATCGAGGCCGCGTTGCGTGCCCAGCCCGCTGTCGAGGAGGCCGTCACACTCCTCGCGGGCGAGGGAGAACACCGCCGCATCGTCGCCTATGTCACAGGCACAGACCTTGACGGCACAGCCCTCCGCCGGGAGCTCCACACCGCCCTCCCGAGCTACATGGTGCCGTCTGAGATCATCGTCCTCGACGCCTTGCCTCTGACGGTCACAGGCAAGCTCGACCGCAAAGCGCTCCCCGTGCCCGAGATGGCGCCCATTGCACAAACCTACGAAGCACCCCGAACAGATCGGGAAATAGCGCTTGCTGCGATCTGGGGCAGTGTGCTCGGACGCGAGCGGGTCGGCCGAAACGACAATTTCTTCGAGCTCGGCGGGGATTCGATCCTTAGCATCCAGATCGTTGCACAGGCGCGGGCAGCCGGGCTCCGGCTAGCGGTGCGGGATATTTTCAAGCATCAGACGGTCGCTGCCCTTGCCCCCCACGTGACGTCGGTAGAGCCGTCCGCAGAAGCGGCGACGACCAAACCGGCCGGACCGGCGCCGCTGACGCCCGTTCAGTCCTGGTTCTTTTCCTGGGATCTGGCCGATCTGTCGCATTTCAATCAGGCGCTTCTGCTGCAGCCGAACGAACGGATCTCGACAGAAGAACTGCAAGCCGCGGCCAGCGCGATCATCGCGCGGCACGCCGGACTGCGCCTCCGGTTCCGGCAAAGTGCCGAAGGCTGGCAGCAAGAGCCCGCCTGGATCGACGGGGACCTGCCGGTCTACGAAGAAGATCTCCGCGACTTGCCGATCGAGGCACAGGCTGATGTCCTTGCCGAGCGCGCGACCCATTGGCAACGCAGCCTCGATCTGGAAAGCGGCCCGGTCATGCGACTCGTCCTGTTCGAGCTGACAGCGGGCCAGCGCCTGCTCTGGTGCATCCATCATCTCGCGGTCGACGGCGTGTCCTGGCGCATCCTGCTGGGCGATCTCGATAATGCCTTCGCACAGATCCGGCAGGGCGCCGACATATTCCTTGAGCCGGTCCCGGCCTCTTTCCCGGACTGGGCGCATTATCTCCAGAGCCTCGCCGGCACACAGGAGAACACCGAAGAGACTGTCTACTGGCGTGGTTGGGAGACGACACCGCCCTTGCCGAAAGACGATCCGGAGGGAGCGGCACGCTGGGACAGTACAGAGCATGTCCGGATCGCCTTCGACCGGGAGACGACCGCCGCTCTTCTTGAACAGGCCCCGCGCGCTTACGGCACACGGATCAACGACCTGCTGCTGACGGCGCTGGCGCTGGCGCTGGCCGACTGGACCGGACGCAGCGACTGGCCCATCGCGCTCGAAAGACATGGGCGTCCGGAGCGGCCGGGTGCGCCGGATCTGAGCGAGGCGGTCGGCTGGTTCACGGCAATTTACCCGGTGCGCCTGAGCCTGCCCGACCGACACGATCTCGCCGCCTGCCTGATGGCGGTGAAAGAACAACTCCGCGCGGTGCCTGGTGAGGGGCTGGCCTATGGCATCGGGCGCTATCTTCCGGAGGACCCGCCAGAGGATTATCCGGAAGCGGAGATCGCCTTTAACTATCTTGGCCAGTTCGAGACCGACGCGGGCGCCGGGTTGTTCTCTGTCGCGGAGGAAGGCGCTGGCGAGAGCCAATGCCTCGACGGAACGCGGCCGCACGCAATCGATATCAACGGGCTGGTATCGGACGGCTCCCTGACTGTCTCGCTGAGCTACAGCAGCCATCAGTACCGGCCGGAAACAATGGAGAGTCTGGCGCAAGGCTTCGAGGACGCCTTGCGCTCCCTCGTGGACCTATGCCGCGACGAAGCGGCCTGCGGTTACACGGCAAGCGATTTCCCGCTCGTCCCCGTCGCGCAGGACCGGCTCGACCGGCTCGCGGCACAGCAGGGGCGCGGCGTGGCGGCGCTCTATCCGCTAAGCCCGATGCAACAGGGCATGGCCTTCCACAGCCTCGCCGACGAGCCGGGCGGGTCTGTCTATTTCGAGCAACTGACCTGGAAGATCGCCAGCCCGTTCAACCCAGAAGCTTTCCGCGCGGCGTGGGATGCGCTGGTGGAGCGCCATCCGATCCTGCGCACCGCGCTCTGGCTGGATGGCGGGGAGCCTCTGCAGTTCGTCCGGCGTGATGTCACTCTCCCCTGGCGGGATCTGGACTGGCGCGATCTGGACGAGGAGGAGCAAACCGACGCGCTGGAACGGCTTCTCGCCGAAGAACGCAGCGCCGGTTTCGCCCTGACGTGCCCGCCGCTGCTGCGCTGCCTGCTGATCCAGCTGGAAGACGATAACTGGCAGTTTGTGCTGGGCCTCCATCACATGCTGCTGGACGGCTGGAGCCTGCCGATACTCTTCCGGGACTTGATGCTGCTCTATGGCTCCCGCTCGACCGACCTCCCTCCGGCTCCGCCCTACGAACGCTACATCGCCTGGCTGCAGGAACAGGATCACGCGGCAGCCCGCACCCACTGGCGAGACGTTATAGAAGATTTCGGCGCACCCACACCGCTGCCGGGTGCACGGACAAAGGCGCCTGATGGTTCCGCAAACGCGCAGCCGAGCGAAAAAACCTTCACCTTCGAGCCCGCGCTCGGCCGCGCCTTGATCGAGACCGCGCGCCAGCGCCACCTGACGCTGAACACCCTCTTCAATGCGGGCTGGGCACTGGTGCTGAGCCGGACCAGTGCCGAGAGCGATACTGTTTTCGGCGTCACCCTGTCCGGCCGCGATATCGACCTCACCGGGATCGAGGACATGGTCGGCCTCTTCATCAACACGGTGCCGATGCGGGTTTCGACCGTGGATTGCCCGGTCGGCGTCTGGCTGGACACACTGCAGACGCAGCATCAGGAAAACAGCCGGTTCGGCTTCGTGCCCCTGGCCGAGATCCAGCGGGACAGCGCGGTGTCGCCCGGCACGCCCCTGTTCGACAGTCTGCTCGTCTTCGAAAATTATCCGCTCGATCCAGATCTGCCTACTGGCGAAGGCACGGACGAAGGCGGGGGGGCCGAATTCTCCGGCGGCCGCGCCATCGACCATACCAACTACCCGCTCACCCTCATCGCGGCAGCCTATGGCGACGAGATTCGCCTGCGTGTCGGCTACGACGGAGGACAATTCACGACAGACGATATAGGCCGGATCTTCGCCTTTCTGAGCACCACGCTGCGCGGCCTGATCGAGGCGGATTCGGATCAGCCGCTGGATAGGATCGGCATCGTCAGCGAGGCTGAGTGCAAGGCTCTCTGGGAGGCAGGACGCGCACGCTGCCACCTGCCCGTCGCCGATACCCTGACCGAACGCTTCGCCGCGCAGGTCGCGCGACACGCGGGCCGCCCCGCCGTCACCTGCGCCGGCGAGACGCTGACCTATGCAGAACTCGATGCGCGCGCCGACGATATAGCCCGGCGCCTTTCCGCTTTGGGCGCAGGGCCGGACCGGCTGGTCGGCCTGCTTGCGGAGCGATCCAACGATCTCATTGCCGGCCTGCTCGGCATCGTGAAGTCTGGCGCCGCCTATCTGCCGATAGACCCGGCGACACCGTCCGCGCGCGTTGATTTCATGCTGAAAGACGCTGGTGCAATCGCTCTGGTCACGGAACGGGCGCTCGCGGAAGACCGTTCCGCATGGGAAGGACCCCGCCTTTATCTGGACGATCCGGCGGAGGTCGATGACACATCTCCGCCGTGCGCCAGGATACCGGCGCAACCGGATGATATGGCTTACGTGATCTATACGTCAGGCTCCACCGGCCAGCCCAAGGGCGTCATGGTCAGCCACGCAAATGTGCTGCGTCTGTTCGACGCAACCCAGCCGGACTGTGCTTTCTCGGCGGACGACGTCTGGACCATGTTTCATTCCGTCGCCTTTGATTTCTCCGTCTGGGAGATCTGGGGGGCGCTGCTGCATGGCGGGCACCTGATCGTGGTTCCCGATGAGGTGAGGCGTGATCCCACCGCCTTTCACACCCTGCTGGAAAGTGAGAGCGTCACGGTTCTGAACCAGACGCCTTCTGCCTTCCGGCACCTCATTCCGGAGGCCGTCGAGCGCGGGCGGACGCTTTCTCTCCGGCTCGTTGTTTTCGGCGGCGAGGCTCTGGACCTGCCGGGTCTGAAACCCTGGTTCAAGCTCTATGGCGAGCGGGGCCCCCGGCTGGTCAATATGTACGGGATCACCGAAACCACGGTGCATGTCACCTGGTGCCCGCTGACCGAAGCGGATTGCAGCAGCACGGCGAGCCTGATCGGGACACCGCTTCGGGACCTTGACCTGCATCTGATGGACCGGCGCGGCGAGCCGGTGCCGGTCGGCGTGACCGGCGAGATCCATGTCGGCGGAGCCGGGCTCGCGCGCGGCTATCTCAACCGTCCTGAGCTGACTGCCGAGCGCTTTATCGAGCGCACTATTGAAGGAACCGCACAGCGGCTGTACCGCAGCGGCGATCTCGCGCGGCGGCGTGCGGATGGCAGCCTCGAATATCTCGGCCGCATGGACAAACAGGTTAAGCTGCGCGGCTACCGCATCGAAATCGGCGAGATCGAAGCGACTCTGAGCCAGCATACGGCCGTCCGACAGGTCGCTGTCATCGCACAACAAGAAGAAGGCCGGATCGTCGCATACGTTGTCGCAGACAGTGAGGCGATACCGGAGATCAGGGACTGGTCGGCAGCGCGCCTGCCTGGATATATGGTTCCGGCGATTTTCGTCCCGATTGAGCGCATCCCCCTCACACGAAACGGCAAGACCGACCACGCAGCCCTGCCGAAGCCCGAATCCCGCACCGCCCCCGATCGCGGGGGAGCGGCCCCGGCCAACGAGGTGGAACGGCGCCTTGTTGATATCTGGCGGGAGGTTCTCGGCGTCGAGAATATCGCCACCGACGACGACTTCTTCGCGCTCGGCGGACACAGCCTGAAAGCCCTGCAGGTAGTCGCCCGCATCAATCAGGCCTTCGGCCGTCAACTACCCGTCGGCCTGTTGCTGAAGAACCCCACAATCGCCGCGCTGGCACCGCATGTCGGCAACAGTGGTGCGGCAGCTTACGAGCCGATCCGGGCCACGCTGAAACAGGAAAACTATCCGCTCTCCCATGCTCAGAAGCGGTTCTGGCTCGAAGACAGGCTGGCCGGGGATGCCCGTTACAACATGCCCGCTGCCTTCGAGCTGAAACAGCAGATCGACGCAGATGCCCTGCGCCGCGCGCTGGCACAGCTGATCGACCGGCACGAAATTCTCCGCACCGTCTTCGTCGAAGTGGATGGCGAGCCGCGCCAGCAGGTTCTGGACGTCATAGATGTGCCGCTCACACCCGTTGATCTGAGCGATGCGGAAGATGCCGACGCGCAAACGCGCGCCATCGTCGCAGAGGAAAACCGGACGCGCTTCGCCCTCGACCAGGCGCCGCTGTTCCGCGTCACCCTGATTACCCGGGACGGCGGCCCCACGGTCTTCGTGCTCGTGATGCATCACATCATCGGAGACGGATGGTCGATGCAGGTCTTTTATCGCGAGCTCCTGACGCTCTACGACGCCGCGAGATCCGGCGCGCGGAGCCCGCTTCCGCCGTTGGAGATCCAGTACCGCGACTACGCCGTTCTGCAGGACGGGCGCGACCGAAGCGAAGATGCCCGCTTCTGGAAAGCACGGCTCGACGGTCTCGAGGGGCCACTGCGCCTGCCGCACGATCTCGCGCAAAACGCGGGGACGGACCGGAAGGGCGAACGGGTCAGTCTGGAACTCTCGGAGGAATGCAGCGAGGCGCTGCGCGCGCTCTCTCGCTCACGCGGCTCTACGCCCGCCAACGCCCTTCTCGCCCTCTTCAAGCTCTTCCTGTTCCAGCTCACGCAACAGGAGGACATCTGTATCGGCATGGCCGTCGCCAATCGGGGGAGGCCCGAGCTGGAGCCGCTGCTTGGCGCGTTCGTGAACCTTTTGCCCCTGCGCACGCGGGTTTCGGCAGGGCTCGATTTCGACACATTACTCGATCGGGTGACTGAAACCAGCACCGCCGCCCTGGACCATCAGGATTATCCCTATGACCTGATCCTCAGCGGCCGGACTACGGGGCCCGGCCGGGACCCGGTCAATGTCATCTATGCCTATCAGAACGCGGCCAACGTCAATGTCAGAGGCGGCAAGCCACCCGGCGCGCCAGATGAAGAGGAAGCGCCGGAGGCAAGACAACTCGACCTCGCGTTCCCGTTCGCCAAGGTCGACCTGATGCTGCTGGCCGCGGAACACGGCCCCCGGTTCGAGCTGACCCTCGAATATGACGCGGGCCTATTCTCGGCGGCGACCGCCGAGCGCTATCTGCAAACCCTGAACCGTTTCGCCGAAGCCATCGCGGCCGATACCGCACAAGAACGTCGCATGGGAGAACGGATATGAAACTTTCGAGCTTCAGCCTGATCGACCAGACCGGCGACGCGGATGACGTCACCGCACTGATCCAAAGCTTCAATCGGACGTCACGGGACTATCCGCTCGACAGCACCGTGGCCGCTCTGTTCTTGGAGCAGGCCACGGCCCATCCGGGCGACGTCGCGGTCAGCTCCGAGGGACGGAACCTGACCTATGGCGAGTTGGACCTGCGGTCAAACCGTCTGGCGCATTACCTGAAAGACACCGCAGAGATTGCCGACGGCGCACTGATCACAGTTTGCCTCGACCGCTCGCCGGAGCTGATCGTCGCACTTCTGGGAATCCTGAAGGCCGGGGCGGCCTATCTTCCGCTTGACCCAAGCTATCCGGCGGACCGGCTCCGCTTCATGCTGGAGCATTCCGGTGCATCGGCCCTCATCACGCATATGGATGCTTCCGGAAACCTGCCGGAAAGCGATATTTGCCGAATCCTGCTGGACCGGGACGGAGCCGAGATCGCGCGGGCGCCGGTGACCCCGCTTCCGCCGGTTTCAGGCGCCGATGCCGGAGACCGGCTCGCTTATGTCATGTACACCTCCGGCTCGACCGGACGGCCGAAAGCGGTCGCCGTGCCTCAGCGCGGGATTGTCCGGCTGGTTAAGGGTTCGGACTACGCCGACTTCGGCACCGATCAGGTCTTCCTGCAATACGCGCCCATCTCTTTCGACGCCGCCACTCTCGAAATCTGGGGACCCCTCCTGAACGGCGCCCGGCTGGCCCTGGCGCCGCGCGGGAAGCAGAGCCTCGCCGATCTCGGAGACACGATCGCGTGCGAGGGTGTCACGACGCTCTGGCTTACCGGCGGGTTGTTCAACGTGATGATCGACGAATATCCGCAGAGCCTGAAGCCACTCCGACAGCTCCTCGTGGGCGGCGAGGCACTCTCCGTTCCGCATATCCAGAAAGCGCTGGAGGCGCTCCCCGCCTGCCGCCTTGTGAACGGCTACGGCCCGACCGAAAACACGACCTTTTCCTGCTGCTTCCGGATCGAGCCGGGCGACTATCGCGGCGCTATTCCCATCGGGTCGCCGATAGCTAATTCGACGGCCTATATCCTGGACGCGGAAATGCGGATTCTGCCGCCCGGCGCGGCAGGGGAGCTTTATGTCGGGGGCGACGGCCTCGCCCTTGGCTACTGGAACGACCCCGCCCTGACGGCCGAACGCTTTGTCGCGAATCCCTTCGCTGGCCATGATCTCCCGGAGGAACGCCCTGGGGAACGGCTCTACCGCACCGGCGATCTGGCCTGTTGGCGCAGTGACGGTTCCATCGAGTTCCTCGGCCGCATGGACGACCAGCTCAAGATTCGGGGATTCCGGATCGAGCCCGGTGAGATTGAAGTCGCGCTTCATCAATTTCCCGGCGTCACAAGTGCGGTCGTGCATGCCTGGGATGCCGGCAAAGCGGCGACCGAAGAAGACCGGCGCGTGCTGATCGCGCATTATGCGGCAGCGACCGGGACAATCGACGAGACCGCCCTGCGCGCGCATCTCCATGCGACACTGCCGGATTTCATGGTGCCCACCCACCTGACCCGGGTCGACAAACTTCCGCTCAACCCAAACGGCAAGATCGACCGCGCCGCGCTGCCGCCGCCAATCCCGCAACCGGATAAGGATGATGCCGCATCCGAGCCGCCATCTGGCGAGACGGAAGGCGCTCTCGCGACAATCTGGGAAGACCTTCTCGGCCTCTCGCCCATCGGCGTGCATGACGACTTCTTCGCCCTCGGCGGGCATAGCCTGATGGCTGCGAAGATGGTCTCGGTGTTGGAAAAACAGTTCGGCGTCACCCTGCCGCTGACGTCCATCTTCACGCATCCAACCGTGCGCCAACTGGCCGGAGCCGTGCTGGATGCGGCCAAATTCGGCAATGTTTCAGTCGATCAAACATGCGTACGGCTGAGCCCGGAGCCGGGCGGGCGACCACTCTTCGCCCTGCCGCCAGGCACCACGGATGCCCTCAGCTATGGCCGTCTGGGTGGAGACCTCGCGGGGTTCGCGCTCCACGCCTTCAACTTCATCGAGGCGGAAACCCGGATCGGCGATTATGCGGACCTGATCGCAGAGCACGATCCGGACGGCCCGCATCTGCTGTTCGGCTATTCAGGCGGCGGCAATATCGCCTTTCACGTAGCACGGGAGCTGGAGCGGCGCGGCAGGCCCGTCAGCGCCATCGTCCTGCTGGACGCCTCGCGTTTCCTGCGGTGCTTTGACTTTCCCGAAGAAGAGGCAGACCGGCTGACCAGTGCCGTTCTGGAAGCGGATGGCGTGGCCGAAATCGTCTCCAGCAGCATCCTGAGGGACAAGATCCAGCGCCGCGTCCGGCGCTACTACGCCTTCCTCTCCTCAATCACCGAAGATGCGCCGATCAACGCCGATATTCACCTGATCAGCAGCCCCACGGGCGATGACGAGCATCGCGACGAAGCGGGAAACCTTATCGCCAGCAAACCGGCTTGGGCGGAGATGACCCGCGGCAGCTTTCACCGGTATGACGGCCACGGCGATCACGGCGACATGCTGCTCGATCCGCATTACCGCGCCAATGCGGCGCTTCTCGAAAAGATCTTGAGCGCCGCCGCCCGGAAGCCTGCAGCTGCACCCGACGCCGCCCAGACATTCGAAAACCACCGGAGACCGTAATGAACGCAACGGCAAAAACCGATCCCTGGATCCGCTGTTCGAAACCGACCCCTGCCGCACGGCTCCGGCTCTTCTGCCTGCCCTATGCAGGCGGCGGCGCTTCCATCTTCAAGAACTGGGGACGCGCGCTGCCGGACAGCATCGAGGTCTGCGCCATCCAGCTTCCGGGACGTGAGGACCGGATCGCCGAGACGCCTTTCCGGCAGGTTGAACAACTCCTGCCCGTTCTGCTGGAACGGCTCCGCCCCTATCTCGACCGGAATGTCGCGTTTTTCGGGCACTCCATGGGCGCTTTCCTCTCCTACGAGCTGGCCCGCGCGCTGACCGAGGAGCATCGCGCTCCGGCGCAACTGATCGTCTCCGGCCAGAGGGCGCCTCACCTGCCTCTTTCCCGGCCCGAGAGCTATCACCTGTGCGACACAGGTTTCTGCGAGCGGCTGCGCAGCCTCAACGGCACGCCCGCCTCCGTGCTGGCAGAGCCAGAGCTGCTGTCGATGATCCTGCCGCTGCTGCGGAGCGATTTCGAGATGAGCGAGACCTACCGGCGCGCCCCACAGGCCAGACTGAATTGCCCCATACAGGTCTTCGGTGGCGACCAGGATGAAGAGGTCGATCAGGCCGGACTGGAGGCCTGGCAGGAGACCACCAGCGCGCCGGTGAAGGTGGAGATGTTCCCCGGCGATCATTTCTTTCTGCAAAGCCAGACCGACGCATTGCTGCAAACGGTGGAGCGCACGCTCCGACCGCATCTGCACTGACAAAGCCACGGGAAGGGAGCGAAACAGACATGAGCAATCGCGATGCCGCACTGGCCTATGCCGCATTCGAAGACAGGAATCTGGACGCTGCCGCCAGCCACGCGGATGCCGCGTATGCGGCGGGCTTCAAACCGATCCAGCAGCTGGGCGCCATGATTGCCGCCCAGCGCGGAGAGTACGGCAATGCCATCGCCAGGCTGGAAGCGATGGAGGATCACAGCGAGGCCTCGGCCGCCCTGCTTATTCGCCTTCACCTGCTGGCAGGCGATGTCAGGAAAGGCGGCCAATTGCTGCTCGATTGCTGCAAGGCCAACGCCTTCGGCCCACCGCTCTACCCGATCCCGCGCTGGCAGGGCGAGCCGCTGGAAGGACGCCGGATCGTCGCCTGGGGCGGCGGGCTTGGCGACGACATCCTCTACGCCCGCTTCCTGCCCATGCTGGCCGCCACCTACAGGACCGAGATCACATTGCAATGCCGTCCCGGTCTCGTGGATCTTTTCCGCTCCCTCTCCGGGGTCGCCCGCGTACTGCCCCTTGAGACCGAGGTCACGGATTGCGACTTCCATGTGCAGACGGCGGAGCTGACGGCACATTTCGGTATCGCCCGCGGCAGAATGTGGGATGGCCCCTATCTTCATGCCGCCGCTCCGCTGGAGCTTTCGGGCGACGGGCTGAAAGTGGGCATCGTCTGGGCCACCACCGCCACCCACTGGGAGGGCGGATCCCGCAGCACCTCGCTTGCCGAAATGGCCCCCCTCGCCAGCGTTCCGGGCGTGCGTCTCTACAGCCTGCAATTCGGCGCGCCAACAGCCCAACTGATGCCGCCACCGGAGGGAATGGAGGTCGAGGATCTGAGCGACCGGATCAAGGGTTTCGCGAATACGGCGGCAGCAATTGCGGGTCTCGATCTGGTGATCACGATCGACACCGTCGTCGCGAACCTTGCAGGCGCGATGGGCGTGCCGGTCTGGGTGGCGACGCCCTCCATGCCGGACTGGCGCTGGGGTCTCGAAGGAAGTCGCACACCCTGGTTCCCGTCGGCGACCGTCTACCGGCAGACGAGAAGCGGGAGCTGGCGCGAGCTGTTCGAGGCAATTGCGTCGGATCTTGCCGGGCTTGCCAAGGATACCGGCAAGAGGAACGCCAGCCGATGAGCTGGGTCTGCGACTGCACCCTCTGCCGCGCGGACCCGGCCCATCCGGCAAAGCGCTTCCACGACATGTTCCGGCGGATCGCCGCCTGCATGTCCGCAAGCGATCTCGCCGCCTCTCTGGTCCAATACGGACAGCGCTCGGAAATGGGAGACAGCGACGACGGCATCCTCCGGCAGATCGGCCGGCTGGACACGCGGCAACTGCGGGAAGCGCGCATGGTCGTCCAGCAGGATCAGGAAGCATTGATGCGCGGGCTGAGCCAGCCCGCCGACCAGATCCCGGCCCTCGCCGCCAACGACGAGACACGGGACTGGCTCATTGCCGTTGCCGCAGCGGCCGCGAGCCAGGCGGCCGATTTCCGCCTCCGCGTCCAGCGCCTCGCCGTCACGCTTAACGGCCGCCCCTACCGGATCGACATGCCGCCCGACTGGATGGCCTATGCCAATCTGTTCGAGGTTTTCCTGCGCAAGAACTACGCGCACGCGCCCCAAAAGGTCGACACGATCTTCGATATCGGCGCGTTTGTCGGCCTGTCGTCGCTCTATCTGAACAGTTGCTATCCGGACGCGGACATCGTCGCGGTAGAGCCAAACCCGGCCAATCTCCGGGCCTTGAGCGAGACGCTTGGCCTCAACGCCGGACAAATCCGCTATCGGACAATCGGCAAGGTTCTCGCGGCCGAGTCCGGGACCGCCACCATAGCCAGCCTGGTAGACGGACCGGACGCCACAAGCATGATGAATTCCACCGTGATCACTCTGACGAACGCACCAACCGCACAGGTCGATGCCATCGGCTTGACCGAACTCGTCGGCGAGGCCAGCAGCTACGGTCTCAAGCTCGACATCGAAGGAGGGGAATTCGGCCTGAAACCGGCCCAGGCCGCGCTTTCGGATGCGGAATGGATCCTCGGAGAATTTCATTACGGCCCATGGTCGACAAAAGGCGACCAATGGCTGCCGAAACTCCTGGCACGGGATTTCGAACTGAGCATGCAGGTGCCACGTCTCGAAATGACCGGGAGCGGTGAGTTCTTCTGTATCGGTCAGGATTTCCGCGCCGTGAAGCCGAAAGGAAAAACTGCCATCGCATCGGAAAATCCCTGAGGAGGAAGGTCGATGAACGATATTTTTGAAGTCGCTGAATCACAGGTCCGCAGCTATTGCCGGAGCTTTCCCGCCATCTTCACCAAGGCCGTCGGTCACGAGCTGATCACGGAGGATGGCCGCCGGGTCGTTGATCTGCTGATGGGATGCGGCGCCCTGAATTACGGGCACAACAATCCCATCATGAAGAATGCGGTGATGGACTATCTGCGCGATGACGGCGTCGTTCAGGCGATGGACTTGCATACCGGCGCGAAGGACGATTTCCTGCGCCGTTTCAAGCGTATAATCCTCGACAGGAGCGGGCTCCAGCATCGCGTGATGTTCACCGGCCCGACCGGCACAAATGCCGTGGAAGCCGCTCTCAAGCTGGCACGAAAAGTCACCGGCCGGTCGACAGTGCTGGCCTTTACCGGCGGATTTCACGGCATGACTCTTGGAGCCTTGTCAGCAACGTCCAACCGCAACAGCAGGGCCGCGTCCGCGCATCTCTTGTCCAACGTGATCAGGGTGCCCTACGACGGCTACCTGCCGGGAGATGGTCTCGACTTTCTGGAACGCTCTCTGGACGATCCCAGCAGCGGCATCGACGCTCCCGCCTGTATCCTGGTTGAAACCATTCAGGGCGAAGGCGGCTTGCGAGCGGCGTCCTGCGCCTGGCTCCGCCGGCTGAGAACCATTGCAGATCGCTGCGGCGCGCTGCTGATCGTCGACGATATTCAGGCTGGGTGCGGGCGCACCGGAACGTTCTTCAGTTTTGAAAGCTTTGATGTTCGCCCGGACCTGATCTGCCTTTCCAAATCGATCAGCGGCATCGGATTGCCGATGGCTCTGCTTCTGATCGAACCCGAATTCGATATCTGGCAGGTCGGTGAGCACAACGGAACTTTTCGCGGCAACAACCTGGCCTTTGTCTCCGCCTCCGCCGCCTTGCAATATTGGGAAGACGACCGTTTCCGGAATGAGGTTTCCGGCAAGATCGAGATCCTCGATGCGCGGTTGCAGGCAATGGCGGAGCGTTTCCCCGATCATATCGAGGAAGTCCGCGGGCGTGGCTTCATGCGCGGCCTGGTCTTGCGCGGCGCCGGCAAGGCGGATGCGGTGTCACGGGATCTGTTCGCGCGCAACGTCATGGCCGAAACATGCGGTGCCGGCGGTCAGGTGCTCAAACTTCTGCCGGCCCTGACCATCCCCGTCGACGTTTTACACACAGCCCTGTACACAATCGAGGAGGTGATCGCACACCTCCCGACCCATGATTCTGACGCGGCAACCGCGTCCCTCGCTGCAACAACAGCACATACCGCGTAGGGCGGATTACCGCCGAAAACAGTTCCGCAGTTCAAATGGATGCGTCGATAGAGAGTGTCCCGCAAGCACCTTCGCCGACGCCACTTTCGAGGATCAACCGCCTAACCGTCCCCGGAACGGCGCCCCCGAAATCAGTGTCACCAAGTGCGCCAACAGCACGAGGCAGGTGACGACAGCCAAAATCTGGATCATCGTATAGGGGATCAGGCTAACCTGACCCGGCTCCCGCTCGCGTTTGTCCTGCCAGTAGGCATAGGCGAACACCAGAGCGGCGACGCCAAGTGCGATCAATGTGGTGAAGAGGTCCATAAACACGACAGACTGAACAAAAGACCCAAGAAAAACGACAGGGGGAAACATAAGCATGAGTGTTGCAAAGCGCCAGCAGACCGCGACAAGCGGCAATTACGATCCGGCGAACGCCAGCCTGCCTACCTTCCACGACGCTGTGCCTGGCTTTCAGGATGGAAGCGACAGCCCGAGGGCCTATCTGGAACGCTGCCTCGAGGTGATCGAAGCGCGGGAACCGGAGGTCCAGGCTTGGGTCACGATCAACCGCGACGGCGCCCGCGCCGCAGCCGATGCGGCGACAGACCGCTTCAAAGCCGGCCGCGCCCTTTCCCCTATCGACGGCATGCCCATCGGCATCAAGGATCTCTTCATGACGAAGGACATGCCGACGGAAATGGGCAGTCCCCTGTTCAAGGGGAACCAGACCCACGCGGACAGTGCCCTCGTCTATGGCCTGCGCCTTGCCGGCGCCGTGATACTCGGGAAGACCGTCACCACCGAACTTGGCTTTTCGCATCCCGGCCCGACCCGGAACCCGTTCGACACGAACCGCACACCGGGCGGCTCCTCCAGCGGCTCCGCCGCCGCGATCGGCGCCGGCATGGTGCCCGCCACCATCGGCTCCCAGGTCGTGGGCTCGGTCATCCGGCCCGCCAGCTTCTGCGGCAATATCGCCATCAAGCCGACCCTGGGTGCCCTCAATCGGGGCGAGCGCGCGGGCGGCCTGAGCCAAAGCCATGTCGGCGTGCATGCCGGCTCTCTCAAAGACATGTGGGCGGTTGCCTACCAGATCGCCGCGCAGGCTGGCGGCGATGCGGGCTATCCCGGCCTTTACGGCGAGGAAGCACCGGCAGAGGCGCGCAAGCCAAGCCATCTGGTCCTGCTGCAAACCGAAGGCTGGGAGATGCTGGACGGCACCACCCGTGCAGCTTTCGAGAAGGTGCTGGACCAGCTCCGGCAACAGGATGTGAAGATCCTGACCCGCGCCGACAGTCCGACCATCGATGCCTGCGAGGCCGCAATCGCCGACAGCCTGAAGCTGGCCCGCGATATCTGCTGCTGGGAGCTGCGCTGGACCCTTCGGAATCTAGCGGAGAAAGACGAAAGCCTGATGAGCGAGAGCCTGAAACAGCGCCTCGCCCTGGCCGAAGACATGGGGCTGGACGATTACCGCGCCGCGCTCGACAACCGGGAGCGGATGCGGGCCCGGTTCCGCGCTCTGGCGCCTTTCGCGGACGGCTGCATCACACTGTCCTCCGTCGGCATCGCGCCGCCGTTCGACGGCTCCGGCTCTGTCGGCGAGCCGGGCATCACGCACCAGACCGGTCTGCCCGCCTTCAACGCGGCGACGTCGGCTCTCGGCGTGCCCTGCGTAACCCTGCCGCTTATGGGTGTGAGCGGTATGCCCGTCGGCGTGCAACTGGTCGGCCAGGCCCATCGGGACCAGGAACTGACTGGCTTCGCCGCCTGGATGCAGGAGAACGTGAAACCGGTCTCGCTCTGAGCTGTATCGTTTCCAACAAAACCGTCATCCCGACCTGCGTCGGGATGACAAATTGGTTGGGTGAAGGTGCGTTCTAGCCACGCCCGCGATAGGGCGGTACGCCCTGGTCGGGCAACCAGACACCGTCCGGCACCGGGCCGGACTGGAAGAACACGTCGATCGGGATGCCGCCGCGCGGATACCAGTAGCCGCCGATGCGAAGCCAGCGCGGCTCCAGCTCCTTGATCAGCCGGCGGGCAATTCCGACTGTGCAATCCTCGTGAAACGCGCCGTGATTGCGGAAAGAGCCGAGAAACAGCTTCAGCGACTTGCTCTCCACCAGCCACTGGTCCGGCACGTAATCGATCATCAGGTGGGCGAAATCGGGCTGGCCCGTCATCGGACAGAGCGAGGTAAATTCCGGCGCCGTAAAGCGGACGAGATAATTCACGTCCGCCATGGAGTTCGGAACTTTCTCCAGTACGGCCTTCTCCGGACTGTCCGGCAATTCAGTCGCGCCGCCGAGCTGGGTCAGACTGGAAAAACGCTCTTCGGAATGCGTGGTCATGGGACGGCTCCGTGTCAAATCCTACCGGTCGGGCCGTTTCATAACGCCGGAGCGTCCCGGAAGCCAGCGCCTGCTCACACCTTACATCGTCATTCCGGCCGGAGAGCCGGGACCTAGATGATCATAAGACTGCGCTCGCCTTCCTCTGGGTCCCGTCTTTCGACGGGATGACGATGTAAGGTGAGAATAAGATCACCCCTTCTCCCCCTACGTGAACCGTCCCGCCCCAGAGAGCACGCGATAGGCGCTGCGCAATTCCCCCCGGTCCGTGTAGCAGCCGCGCAGGTGACGATCGCCGCTGGTTGCCGTGTAAGCTTCCCGGCCATGCACCACGCGGTGATTGTCGAAGCTGATGCACTCTCCCGCATTAAGCCGGAACCGCATGATGTATTTCTCACCCTGCAGCATCCGGCCAAACCGATGAAAGGCCGGGTAGTAGAGATCGAGAAAATCCTGCGGCAGGTCGAAGATGTCTGCCATGTGCTGGCTGATGGTGACGCCGGAGACCGTTCCGTGAGCGTCGAGTTCGATGACCCGTTGGCGAGCCCGCATGTCAAAGGCGTCATGTTCGCAAAAATAGGGGATCCCGGTCTCCGCCAGCAGCTCGAAATCAGCCGGGTATTGCTCCCGAAAATCATTTGCGACCGCGACCGCATCGACGAAAACGCTGTTGCCGCCTTCCACCGAATTCGCGACGCAATGCAGGTACTGGACGCCCGGCGCGAACTCCTCTGACGGCAGGTCGGTATGCAGCTCCAGCGCACGCGCCGTGAAGGCCGTGTTGGTCGGGTTGATGTGGGTCATCACCTCGAACGAATTACCGAAGAAGCTCGGCCTGACATAACCCGCCAACGCGGCAGTCACCTCCAGGGCGTCCGGCGTTTCCGGCATGTCCGTGATCAGTGCGACACCCTCGGTCAAGATCGTCTTGAACCAGGCCTTCCGAAGATCCGGGTCCGCCATAAGAGCCGGCTGGGAGTACCGGGGCACATCCGGATAATGATCGCTGAACCAGGCCCGGCGCGGCAAGTCCGCCGGATCGGGCCGCGGCGTTCCGGCCGCATAGGAGGCGAGAAAATCGAGCGAGTAGCGGCTGCTGTGGCCGCAGCGCCAGACCACGTCCAGCGCCTCGTCAGACAGCACCGCCGCCTCCGGTTCCGGCGCAGTCTCCTCGGCAAAAATGTCAAAGGAGCGTTCCCGCGTCACCGGGTCAAAAGATGTCCTGCAGTTATCGCGAAGCCAGAAGTAATTGAAATAGGCCGTAGTTCCGTCGGGGAACCCTACCTCAAGCCCCATATCGCGCAATATGACACCGCCTTCTTTTCGCGCCTGCATATCAAATGCTCCTTATCCGCGCTGAAACCGCCTCATAAGAGAAAAAATCGGTCTCAATGTCGCATTCGAGCCAATTGATGGCCCGCACGCGTCAACTAACCTTATGTTTTCAATGAAAAACTTGAACCTGCGCAAAGGCTGTGAGAAGCCTGAAAAATCGGATCATTCGATAAGGTGAGCTTATTTCATGTCCCGACATCTGCCGCCGCTTCGCCTGTTTGGTGTGTTCGAGACGGTCTGCCGGACGGACAACCTCCGCGCCGCTGCGGCGGCGCTGAATGTCTCCCAGCCGGCCGTCAGCCAATCCCTGCGGCAACTTGAGGACCATATCGGCGCGCGCCTGATCGACCGGAACACCCGGCCCGCCTCTCTGACGGCCGAGGGGGAAATCCTGCTGCGGGCGACGGAAGACGGGCTTGGCCGGATTTCAGGCGCCGTCGACGAGATCCGCCGCCATCAGGCGCAGCGTGGATCGAACGTCACGGTGGCCTGCTCAGTCGGTGTTGCCACACTCTGGTTGATGCCGCATCTGGAGAGTTTCTACTGCGATCATCCGGACGTGCAGGTGAATGTCATCACCTCCGAAAGCGGCGCGCCGACCATTGCGGGCGATGTCGATATCGCCATCAGATTCGGCGACGGCAACTGGTCCGACGGCACTGTCACGCCACTGCTGGAAGAACGGATCGAGCCTGTCTGCACACCGGAGTTGGCGGAACGCCTGACCCTGACGCCGGAGAGACTGCACGCGGCTCCATTGATCCATGTCGATGTTAAGGACCCGCACTGGCTCGGCTGGACGGACTATCTGACAGCTCTTGGCCTCGACCGTCCCACCCATCCGGTCCAGCTCCGCTTCTCGAACTATGTCCAGGCCACCCAGGCGGCGCTTGCCGGACGTGGCGTCGCGCTCGGCTGGCGCACGATTACCGGCGGCTATGTCGCGGAAGGCCGACTGGTGGTGCCGGTAGAAGCTCCGCTGACACCGCCGAGCAGCTTCTATGCCGTCACGGCATTCGACCGCGCCGAAGATGCCGCAACCCGTAGCCTGCTCGATTGGCTGGCGAGCCTCGGTGGAGAGTTTGATTAGCTTTTTCGTCTCAATTCTTCGCCTCTATTACCTTAATCGTCATCCCGTTGAAAAACGGGACCCAGGGGAAGGCGAGCGCAGCGATACGATCATCTGGGTCCCGGCTCTCCGGCCGGGATGACGGAGTTGGGGGGTGACGGTTATGGAAATGGGTCCAGTCATTACAGAAGGCAGATAAGAAACGCTAATCGCAGCATCCGTATTTTTGCAGTAGCGAAGACACCAACGGCGCGGCACTCTGCGGCAAGACCATACCTTCCGGAGACCACACCATGTCCTCGCCCGTCGCCCTCACCCTGAAAAGCAATCTCGGCTACTGGCCGGAGCGCGTCGATCTCGCCGCCGCTTTCCGCTGGACCGCGCGGCTCGACATGCATGAGGCGGTGGCGAATCATTTCTCGCTGGCGACAAACGACGACGGCACCCGCTTCCTGATGAACCCGAACCAGATGCATTTCTCCCGCATCAAGGCCTCGGACCTGCTGGAGCTGGATGCGAACGACCCTGACGTGCTGAGCCGCCCCGGCGCACCGGACCCGACAGCCTGGGGTCTGCACGGCTCGGTGCACCGGCACTGCCCGCATGCCCGCTGCGTCATGCATGTGCATTCGATCCACGCCACCGTGCTTGCCAGCCTGAAAGACAGCCGTCTGCCGCCAATCGACCAGAACTGCGCCACCTTCTACAACCGCATGGTGATCGACAACGACTATGGCGGGCTGGCCTTCGAGGAAGAGGGCGAGCGCTGCGCCACCATGCTGACCGACCCGAAGGTCAAGGTCATGGTGATGGGCAATCACGGTATTCTGGTGATCGGCGACACGGTCGCGGACACCTTCAACCGGCTGTATTATTTCGAGCGCGCGGCGGAGACCTATATCCGCGCCCTGCAGACCGGCATGGAACTGCGTGTGATACCGGACGACATCGCCGAGAAGACAGCGCAGGAACTGGACGACTATCCGGGACAATCACAGCAGCATCTTGACGAGCTGAAGGCGATCCTCGACGAGGAAGGCTCGAACTACGCGACCTGAGCGGGAACCGACGCGATCAGTCCGCCGCGACGATCTCTAAGGATTTCTTCATCAGCTTATGGAGCGCGGAAGAGTTCACACCGCGACCCGGTCCGCCGACCAGGTGCCGGCATTCTCGATGATCCGGTCCGGATTCTCATATCGGCTGCGCAGGATTTTCTCGTAGAGCAGCCCCTCTTCGGCGCGGGTAACGGCGCCTTCCTTCCCGATCAATCCGCGCAGCGCGCCATCAAGCGCAGCGACGGTGCCTGAGCCTTCGTCGAACTGCGCCTTCTTGCGCCAGACCAAATCCGACGGCAGGAGATCGTCGCAGCTCTTGCGCAGGATCCATTTCTCCGTGGTCGGCCCGGTGGACTCAAGCGCGTTCGGGTCCGTCCGGCAGAGCTTCAGGGAAGCAGGAATGGATTGCGCAAAGTCGATCAGATCGCGGTCGAGGAAAGGCGTCCGGGCCTCCAGACTTTCGGCCATGGTCACCCGGTCGACCCGCTGCAGATTGATGTTGTGCATGGTGCCCAGAGACCGCGTCAGCTCGTCGGCCAGCGCTCGCGGTTCGTTCACATAGGCGTGGTGATAGGTATAGCCGGCGAATAGTTCGTCGGCTCCCTCGCCGGTCAGCACCGCCTTTACCTCGCGTCGGGCAAGACGGGCAGCGAACAGTGTCGGTATCGCGCTCCGGACCAGATCCACGTCAGCGCTTTCCAGATGATAGATCACGTGCGGCAAGGCCTCCGCCACGTCTTCCGCCGTGAAGACATATTCCCGGTGGTCGGAGCCGATATGCGCCGCAACCGCGCGGGCCGCAACGAGATCCGGCGAACCCTCGGTGCCGACGGAGAATGTCTTCAGCGGCCCCTTGCCCGCCGCCCGGCTCACCTGCTGGGCGATGGCGGCGATGATCGAGCTGTCCAGCCCGCCGGAAAGGAAGGAGCCGACCTCGACATCGGCAACCATCCATTTCGCCACAGCCTCTTCAAGCACCAGCCGAAGCTCGCGCGCCGTCCGGCCGGTATCGAGATCCGGCTCCGCCTCGGCCGCACCCTGGGGCGTACGGTACCATTGCCGCCAGCCGTCCCGGCTGTCGTAGAGCGAGCCCGGCGGGATCGCCTCCATATTCTCGACCTCGATACCGTCAAAGGCCTTCAGCTCGGAGGCGAAGGCATAGCCGTCCCCCAGCTTGGCAACATAGAGCGGCTTGATACCAAGAGGATCGCGCGCCGCGATGATCCGGTTCCGGGTGGCCAGCACGAAGGCGAACATGCCGTCCAGCCGGCTGATCCAGCGCGCCTCGCCGGAGCGGAACAGATGCAGGATGGTTTCGCTGTCGCTTTCGGTCTGGAAGGCGCTCTCGCCGAGGATCGCCCGCAAATCCCGGTGATTGTAGATCTCGCCATTGGCGACCAGCAGATCGTCCGTCTGGTGGATCGGCTGCCGCCCGTCTTCCGGCCCGATGATCGACAGCCGGCAATGCGCCATCACGGTCTGCGTCCCGGGCAACCGCGCCACTTCGACGGCGTCGGGACCCCGGTGGGCGATCTTCCTGATCATTCGGTTGGCAAGGGATTCGTCTCCGGCATTCCAGAGACAGACGAAACCACACATGGGAATTACTCCTTCTCGTCGGGCTCGTATGCGTGCGGCGGGTCCGTTGCGTCACGCTGGCGACAAGCTTAGAGCAGTGTGCCGTGGATGGAAAAGGCGTTCTCAGCCTCGCAACGACGACGGGGATGACGTCATCTTGAATCCGCCCCGCCTTCAATTTCCTTGATTTTCAAACGTGTTAACTATGAGATCAAGATCCATGCAGACAGCCAGGAAGAAGAGCGCCGCGCCGCTTTTGATTGCCGCACGCCTCGACCCAGCAAGGAGCGACAGATGCAGGAAGACCGCTACTCCCTCCCCCAGCGATTGCTCCATTGGGGGATCGCAGGACTGGTCGCGCTGGCACTTGCCGCCGGCATCCTCTTCTTTGTTTTCGGGTATGACGGACTGAACACGACCTTCGGCGGGGCCGTGACCAATGCGCTCTACAAGTATCACAAGACTGCGGGCGTTCTGGTACTGGGTCTGATGCTTCTCCGCATCGCCTTGCGTCTGAGCCTCGGCGCCCCGCCGAAGCTGGAAAGCCTGACACCACAGGAACGCATTCTCTCAACAGCCGTGCAGCACCTGCTCTATCTGGCGCTGATCGCGCTGCCGGTCTTCGGCTGGCTCGCCACCGCGGCCGGTGGCTTTCCCGTCGAGTTCTTCAACTGGACACTTCCCGGCCTGATCGGCAAGGACAAGGTCCTGTCAGAGATACTCTTCACGCTGCACGGGCTGGCCGCGCTGGCCGTCATGCTGCTGCTCGGCCTGCACATCGCTGGCGCGCTGCGGCACTGGCTGATCAAGCGGGACGGGGTGATGCGGCGGATGAGTTTGTTCGGGTGAAAGCTTGCGCGAAGGTAAGAGCGTCGAAAGCTGAGTAAGCGCAGCCTTGAATTTGGAATAATTCCAGCGGCCTTAGATGTCAGATCCTCCCCCATAACCGTCATCCCTGCGCACGCAGGGACCCAGGGAAGACACGCTCAGCCTTAGGTTCATCTAGGTCCCGGCTCTCTGGCCGGGATGACGACGGTCTGGATGGAAGAGAAGGTGGAATGATCCCGGCCCTTCGTCCTGTTTCCTCACCCCGCCTCACGCCGCCACGCCATGATGATCCCGCCGATCACCAGCAGCAGTACGAGCACGCCGGGCAACAGCGGCACGGTCTGCACCCCCGTCACGATGTAATCCTCGTTCCGCACCAGCCCCGCCCAGTCGCGGCCTGATGTGGCGCGGCCGGTGCGGACGCGGCGGAGGGACGGGTTGTCCTCCTCGGCGCCCCAGGTGACGGAGCCGCCGGTCTGTTCCGCCAGCGGGCCGAGCCACTCCGCCGTGGTGCGGACATCGGAGAATTCGACCGGGTTGAGGGCACCGACGGCGGCGAGTTTGCTGAGAGTGCCGTCGGTGAAGCCATGCAGGCCGACCTGGTCCGTGGTGAAGCTGGCCTGGCCCCGGCCGGGGCCGGTGCGGGTCAGCGGCAGGGTCAGCTCGGTGCCGTCCGGCAGGGTCATGGTGACATCCGGCAATTCCCCGTCGAGGGAGCGGCGAATGACGTCGATCCGGTCGCCCTTTACGCGGACGCGCAGATCGTTCTCTTCAAGATCAGGCTCCCGCATCAGCCAGTGGGCGGTGCGGCGGAGAATTTCGGCCTGTGGGCCGCCGCCGTCGAAGCCGCGGGTCCAGAGCCACATCTGGTCGGTCAGCAAGTGGGCGACGCGGCCTTCGCCGAAACGGTCGAGGATCAGCAGCGGGCGGCCTTCCGCCCCTTCCATCAGCACGACACCGCGCAGCACGTCCGCCTCGATTTGCCGGAACCAGCGCCCCCATGTCGGCGCGGCGGTCTCGATACCGTCGGCATCAAGCGCCGGGCCGCCCGGCAGGTCCGCTGTCACCGGATGGCGATGGCCGTCCGGCGTGGTGGCGGGGCGGAACGGTTGCTCGACGATATCGCCGGTCGGCATGGCCGGCAGCACCTCGCCGAGCGGTGTATTGGCGAGCGACAGGCGGGAGGCGAAGGGCGGGCCGCTGGCCTCAAGGAAGGCGCCGCCATTACGCACGAACTCGACGATGTTGCGCAGATAGCTGCGCGGCAGCACGCCCCGGCGCTGATACTGGTCGAAAATGATCAGGTCGAACTCATCCAGCTTCAGCTCGAACAGCTCACGCACCGGAAAGGCGATCAGGGACAGCTCGCGCACCGGCGTGCCGTCCTGCTTTTCCGGCGGGCGCAGAATGGTGAAATGCACCAGATCGACGGACGGGTCCGCTTTCAGCAGATCCCGCCAGGTCCGCTCACCGGCATGGGGCGCGCCAGAGACCAGCAGCACGCGCAGCCGGTCCCGCACGCCGTTGATGGCCAGCACAGCGCGGTTATTCTTTTCCGTCAGCTCATCCGGGCCCGGGCCCGCCATCATCTCCACGATGGTCTCGCCACCATGCTCGATGGGGATTTCGATCTCCACCACCCGGTTGGCACGGATCACGGCATCAGGCCGGGGCACACCGTCGATCGACATGGTGAAGGGCACCGCCGCCGTCTCGTCCGCATCCTCGATCCGGATCTTGGCGGTCACCGTCCGCCCGACCACGCCAAAGGAGGGCACATGCTCGATCACAAGGCGCCTGTCCCGCTCGCCCTTGCGGCCGGTCAGGATGACATGCAGCGGCGCGCCGAGCTCCCGTCCGCCGAGTTCTTCCATCCGGTCATGGCTCTGGCCGTCCGTCACCGCGATCACACCGGCAAGCCGGCCTTGCGGCACATCGTCCAGCACGTCGCGGAGCGCAGTGAAAAGCCGGGTTCCATCCCGGCCGCTCGCCGCCCGGCCGCTGCCGCCACCGACGGTCACAGTTCGCAGTTCAAGATCGCCGAGGGCGCCAAGCTGGCGCTTCAGATCCTCGGTGATTTCAGCCGCCCGCTCCGTGCGGCCGTCTATCGACTGACTGGTACTCTCATCCACCAGCAGCACGGCAACATCATCGCGCGGGTCCCGGTCCTCGGCGATCAGATAGGGGTTGGCGAGCGCGGCCAGCAGAACAAGGAGCGCCAGACTGCGCCAGACGGCCCCGCGTCCGCGCATCGATGCCGTATAGACCACCAGGGCGAAGCCGACCGCCGCCAGCGTGCCGATCACCCACCAGGGGACCATCGGCGAGAAATCCAGCCCGACCGCCGCGCCGATCATTGCCCGAGCCTTTCAAGGATCGCCGGGACGTGCACCTGATCCGCCTTGTAGTTGCCGGTCAGCATGTACATCACTAGGTTCACGCCGGAGCGGAAGGCCATTTCCCTCTGCAACTCACCGCCCGGTACAACCGGGAACCGATAGAAACCATCCTCTGATTTCGCCCAGGCACCGGCCCAGTCGTGGCTGCCGATGATCACCGGGGAGACCTCGCTCTCGCTGCTCCCCTCGCCCTGCTCGACATAGAGCCGGCCGCCGTCATAGCGGCCCGGGAAGGTATCAAGCAGGTAGAAGGTCTTGGTCAGCACGTGGTTTTCCGGCACCGGCGCGAGCGCGGGAATATCGAGATTACGGGTCAGGGAGCGGAGCCTTTGCAGACCCGGCCCGGCACTCCCGGGGGCGGCGTCGATCCGGTCCCGCGTGTCGAAAAAGATCGTCCCGCCATTGCGCATATAGAGGTTGAGCCGGGCTTCCCCGCCCGGCGTCAGGTCTGTCTGCACGCCTGTGATAGGCCAGTAGAGCAGCGGAAACAGCGACAGCTCGTCCACCTCCACATCGACGGCCATCGGCTCCAGCGGTTCCACCGCCGTCCGGCGGTTCAGGATTTCGCTGAGACTGCTGAGCCCGGAGCGGCTGATCTCGTCGACGTCACGGTCCCCCGTGATGACATAGGCCAGTCGCGTATTGAGCGCGGCGCGCATGATCCAGCGATCCTGCTCGCTCATCGAGCTTGTTGTCTGCGCGCCGGCGCCGTTCAGCGGCACCAGAGACAACAGCCCGGCGAGCAGAAGAACCGCCGTCGTCGCGCCGGAGCGTGCATTGCCGACACCGCGCACAAGGCCTCTCATGACCAGGGTGATGATGAAATCGACCAGCAGCAGCAGGGCGGCGGCGGTCAGTCCCCACGGCGCGAGGTCGAGTTCGTCCCCGCCACCGTAATGCGCAGTCTGACTTCCTTCCGGTATCGTCGCGAGCGGCGCCATGTTCGCAGCCAGCGGGCCCAGATTGAACGCCATGCGCGACAGCTCGCTACCGTAATAACCCGGCGGATGCTCCGGCCCGATCGCCGGTGTCACATCCCCGCCCAGTTCGAGCGCCCGGGCGCTGGCCTGAGGCACACCGATCTGACCGAAGCCGTTCAGTGTTTCCACGGCAGGCGCCGTCCCGCCGCCTGCTGCCTCGCCGACCCCGGCACTGACAGCAACGATGCGGCGGAGCATTTCGACAAAGGCACCGGAGATGGAGAGATCGCTCCAGTCCGTATTGGCCGTGGTGTGGAACAGCACAATACGGCCGTCTCCGAGCGTCATGGCAGTCACGATCGGCGTGCCGTCTCCCAGGCTGGCCCAGGTCCGGTCAGCCAGCTCTATCGACGGCTCGGCCAGCACCTGCTTGTAGATCAGCACATTCTCATAATCCGGCAGATCGGCGAACGGTGTCTCTCCCTCAAAGGGGGCAAGGGCAGCCGGGGAGTCCCAGGAGAGCACGCCACCAAGCGAGCGATCCCCGCCGCGCAGGCGTACCGGCAGCAATTCGGACTCGCCGAGCCCGCGATTTTCCAGGCTGGCTCCGGCCAGCCGTGGCCCAGCAAACCGGATCAGCGTGCCCCCGGCGGAGACCCAGTCATTCAGCAGGGCCTTTTCCCCGGACGGCAGCAGGCCGGTATCCGGCAGCGCAATGACCGAGATATCGCGTTTCAGCAGATCCTCCAGTGTGCCCCGGCTGACCTCGCTGAACGGCGCCAGCGCCCGGTCGAGATAGAACATCTCCTCCAGCAACGGCTGGGATTCCTGGAAACCCGAGCCTGCAACCAGCCCGACCGGCCGACGCCGGAAACTTTCGTCCAGCAGGGCAACGGAAGCCGCGCCCGGACGGTCCTCAAGCTCGAGACGGGCCAGCTCGTTGCGCAGCTCCAGCGGAAGCTCGACGACTGTTTCGGCAGCGGGCTCTCCTTCCGCGAATGTGGCGATTGCCCTTGTCAGTACCCGGCCATCGGTTGCCACCGCGCGGACATTCACGATCTCTTCCGCACCGGCGGACAGCCGTGTCAGCCGCGCGGTCAAGGCATTGCGCTCTCCGACACGGGCAGTCAGGGCCAGTGGGCTCTCGCCGCCTTCATAGACAGTCAGGCTTCCGAAACCGGCGAGCCCGGCCGCCAGTAACCGGTCGTCCGGCTCTTCAATCCCATCCGCCAGCCAGAATGCCGAAGCGGCAGCCAGTGCTCCCAACGGCGCTTCCCCTATCCGTTCAGCCACGACCGCGGGGGCCGTCGGCCAGGGCTGCGGCGCAAGACCATTGACGAAGGTCCGTGCGTCGTCCGGCGCCATCAAACCTCCGCGCTCGATAGCGGCGGAATCCGAGACGGCGGTCGGAAAAATCGCCACGGCCCGCCCGGCCCGCTCCGCCCGTTCGACAAGATCCATCGCCGCCGCCTTGCGGTCCGTCCAGCCCGGCGCGGATGCCCAGCCATTGTCGACAACGATCACCACCGGCCCGGAGCCGACCAGCTCCTGCCGGGCCCCGATCAACGGCTTCGCCAGAGCCAGCACGACCAGCGCCGCGAACAGCAGACGCAGCAGCAACAGCCACCAGGGCGTACGGTCCGGCGTTTCCTCCGGCGATTGCAATCCGTAGAGCAGGCGGATAGCGGGGAAAGCGACGGTGCGTGGAGCCGGGGGCGTGATCCGGATCAGCAGCCAGATCGCAGGCAAGGCAATCAGCCCGGCAAGGATCCAGGGGGAGGCGAAAGCCAGAGGACCGAGTGTCAGCATCCGCGCGCCCTCACCCGTCCTGCCGCGTCATCGCGGTATAGAGCTTGAGCAGGGCGGATTCAGGCGGCTCCGTCGTGACGTGCTGGGCAAAGAACCATCCCGCACTCCGGCAAACATCCTTCAGCTGCGCCCGGTGCTTTGCCAGTTTCTCGATATAGGCGTCCCGCACCCGGTCAGCACGCCGTAGCAAATGCGATGCCTCGGCCTCGGTGCCTTCGAAGCGAATTCGGCCCTGGAACGGAAATGCCTCTTCGGCCGGATCGGTCACCTGCAGCAGGAACCCGGATACACCGGCTGCGGCGTAATGCCCGATGATCCCGGCATAGTCCGCCGCGGGTTCCATGAAGTCGGACACCAGAACCATGACGGCATGGCGTGGCAGGCTTTCAAGGGCAGGAAGGCTCGCGGCACTGTCCCGTGCATTTTCCAGAGTGTTTGCGAAGAGGTTCAGACCGCTCCTGCCGCCGCGTGGCGGTATGCCTTCGCCCAGCAGGGCGATACGCTCCCCGGCCTCGACCAGGAGGGCGCCAAGAGCAAGCGTGAGAAGATCGGTCCGCACCGCTTTTTCAGGCAGGGTCCGATCCGAGGAAAACCGCATAGAAGGTGAGGAATCGCGCCAAAGCCAGACGCTCTGCGACGCTTCCCATTCTGTCTCCCGGACATAGACCTCATCGGTCCGCGCCGTGCGGCGCCAGTCGATCCGGCGGACCGAGTCTGTCACCTGATAGGGCCGGAACTGCCAGAAGGCTTCTCCCATGCCGACGCGCCGGCGGCCGTGCATACCTTGGGAAACAGTCGCAGCAACCCGCTCCGCCGCGACCAGAAGCGGCGGGAATTTTCCGGCGAGTTCTTCGGCATGATGACGCATCGGGGCGCCCCGGCTCAGCGATACGGAGCCAACAGGCGCTGGATGATATCGTCGAGCGAGACACCTTCCGCGCGTGCGGCAAAGTTCAGAGCCATACGATGCCGCAGGACCGGCGGTGCCAGATCAAGCACATCCTCGACCGACGGAGACAGGCGGCCGTCCAGGATGGCACGCGCCCGAACCGCCAGCATCAGCGCCTGGCTGGCGCGGGGGCCGGGCCCCCAGGCCACATGCCGCTTCACCTCGTCCACCTCGGTGGTTTCCAGCCGGCCGGACCGCACGATTTCAAGGATAGCCTCAAGCACGGTTTCACCGACCGGGATCTGCCGCAGCAGTTTCTGCGCATCAATCAGCTCAGCCGCGTTCAGCACCGGTTCGACCTTCGACTCCTCGCTGCCGGTCGTGGCCAGCAACATGCGGCGTTCCGCATCCCGGTCCGGATAGCCGACATCGATCTGCATCAGGAACCGGTCGAGCTGGGCTTCCGGAAGTGGATAGGTGCCTTCCTGCTCAAGCGGATTCTGGGTCGCCAGCACCATGAAAGGCGCCGGCAGATCGTAGGTATGGCCGCCGACGGAGACCGTGCGTTCCTGCATGGCTTGCAGCAGGGCAGACTGGGTCCGCGGGCTGGCACGGTTGATTTCGTCCGCCATCAGGATCTGCGCAAAGACAGGCCCCTTCACGAAGCGGAAATGCCGCTTTCCGTCGTCCGATTCTTCAAGGATTTCCGCGCCGACGATATCGGCGGGCATCAGATCGGGCGTACATTGGATGCGTTTGTCATCAAGCCCAAGAACGGTGCCAAGGGTTTCGACAAGCCGCGTTTTGGCAAGCCCCGGCACCCCGATCAACAGGGCATGCCCGCCGGCAAGAACGGTGGTCAGCGTCTCGTCGATAACCGCACGCTGACCGAAGATCACCGCTTCGATTTGCGCCCTGGCCTTGGCCATGCGCGCGCCGAGTGCATCGATTTTTTCAACTGTGTCGGTTTCAAGCCGATGATCGAGAGTGGAGGAATTGGTCATGGACTCTATACTTCCTTCTTAATCATGAGCTCCGCCGGCAACCGGCGGCGCATAACGAAGAACCCATAGAAGCAGCCAACAACCGATGACCGCATCGAACGCGCCTTCCGATGTCTCCCCCACACCAGATCAGTTAGAGCGTATCGCAGCTGCTGCAACAGGCAAGCGCGAACAACGCAAACAGATCGATATGGGCCACTACGGCATTCGGATCGCCGTAGACGGCACATGGTACCACCAGGGCGCGCCGTTCACCCGCCAAGCCCTAGTAAAGCTCTTCGCAACCATCCTGCACCGCGACGAAGATGGCGGCTACTCTCTCAGAACGCCGGTCGAACGAGGCAAGATCACGGTCGACGACGCTCCCTTTACAATCGTCGAAGCATGGTACGACGATGCGGGGTCAGCGGAAATGACATCTCCGAGACTTATGCTCCGAACAAACCTTGACCTCATTGTGATCGCCGATGCCAAACATTGCATTCGTGTGGTTACCGATGCTGAAACCGGGGAGCCGCGACCCTATATCGATACAGGAAATGGTTTGGATGCCCTGATCCTGCGTCCGGTGTTCTACGATCTGGTGGATCAGGCAGTGAGCCTTGAGCGCGACGGTAAAACCACTCTCGGACTCTGGAGCGACGGCGTATTTCATGAACTCGGTACCATCTGATGCATAATTTCGACAGCAGCCGGCTACGGATGGCGTTTGAAGGGCTTGCCCCACAGGACACGGAAAAAGGCCGCGGCGATCACGACCTGAACCCGGACATGAAGCCGCCGGCCAAGAACCGGCCGGCTTCCGTTCTCATCCCGATTGTGGAGCGCGACGAGGGCCTCACCATGCTGCTGACCAAGCGGTCGGAGGATTTGCCGGTCCATCCGGGGCAGGTCAGCTTTCCGGGGGGCCGGGCCGAGTCCCACGATGACGGCCCTGTCGACACCGCCCTGCGCGAGACCGAAGAAGAAGTCGGCATCCATCGCCGGCACATCGATATTGTCGGCCAGCTCGACCTCTACAGCACCCGCACCGGCTTCGAGATCACGCCAGTGGTCGGCCTGCTCACCCCGCCTTTCGACATGCGGGCCGATCCGATGGAAGTGCAGGAAATCTTCGAGGTCCCGCTCGCATTCTTTCTGGACCGCAAAAATCACGAACGGCACAGCCGGGAATGGAACAACAAGATCCGCAGCTTCTATGCCATGCCCTATGGTGATTATTACATCTGGGGCGCGACCGCCGGAATGCTGGTGAACTTCGTCGACGTGCTACTCCCCCGCGTCGATGCCTGAGTCCCTCTGATGCGCATTTCTCCGCTACCCTGGATGACCAGCCCCGAGACGCGGGCCGTGATGGACGCCCTGAACCAGGACGGCGACATGGCGCGCTTCGTTGGCGGCTGCGTGCGCAGCGCGGTATTGCACTTACCCATCGCGGATATCGACATCGCCACACGTCACACGCCGGAGAAGACAACCGAGCTTCTGAAAGATGCCGGCATCAGGGTTGTGCCGACTGGCCTGCAGCACGGCACGGTGACGGCGGTCATCAATCACGAGCATTTCGAGATCACCACACTTCGACTCGATGTCGAGACCGACGGACGGCGCGCGATCGTCGCCTTCACCGAAGACTGGAAAGAGGACGCGGCCCGGCGGGATTTCACAATGAACGCCATGTTCCTCCGCCCGGACGGCACGCTGGAAGACCCGTTCGGCGGGCACGGCGATGCGCTGAGCGGCCGGGTCCGGTTCGTCGGCGATCCGGCAACCCGCATCCAGGAAGACGTGCTCCGGATTCTCCGCTTCTTCCGGTTCCATGCGCATTTCGGCAAGGACGGTATCGATCCCGTCGGGCTCAAGGCCTGCGCGGACCATGCCGGGCTGATCGAGACCCTGTCCGGAGAGCGGATCGGAGCCGAGTTTCTGAAACTTCTGGCCGCGCCCGGCCCGGGCGCCGTGCTGGAGGCTATGGAATCAGCCGGGATACTGCAAAGCTACCTTCCCGGCCCTTACGATCCGGCTGCCCTCACCCGGCTCATCGCGTTCGAGCCCGAAGTCGCCGACCCCATTCTACGCCTCGCGGCATTCGCGCCGGAGCGGCCCGAACAGACTTTCCGCGCGTCGGCGCGGATGCGGTTCTCAAATGCGGAAGCGGCCCGCTTCACCAGCCTGTCGCAGACGAACCTCGCGGAAATACCCGATGACCCTGCGATCCGCCGGCAGATCTACATCAATGGCAATTTCCTGTTCGAAGATCTCGTCCGGCTCGGCTATGCAAGTGGCGGCTTCGACCGGGAGCAAGCCGAAAACCTCATCGCCCGATCCAAAGATTGGCCAAAACCCGACCTGCCCCTGCGCGGTGCCGATCTCGTGAAAATGGGGATTGCCGCTGGCCCCGGAGTAGGAAACCTTCTGCGGAAAATCGAATCATGGTGGATCGAGCGGGATTTCGGTCCCGGACACGAGGAATGCCTCGCTGAGACCCACCGCATTGCAGGCAAGGAGTAACAATGTCAGACAGAGTGAGTGCCGCAGCCCAGCGGCTGTTCAAAGCTTTCGGGACCGGCACGCCAATCGCGGATCTGCCCGCGGCCGAAGCGCCGCAGACACGTGACGATGCCTTCGCCATTCAGGATGCTACGTTCGATCTCCTCGGTCGGAAGGTGGGCGCCTGGAAAGTCGGCGGCAGTCCCGGAACGGAATCGACCGCATCGCCGATAGCGACCAGCAAGATCTATCCCTCGGGACAGGTGCTCGCCTCGGCTGAGCACCGGAACTTCGGTGTGGAGGCCGAGATCGCCTTCCGGCTCGGCCAGGACTTGCCGCAGCGTGAAACAGACTATGGCCCCGACGATATCAGGGCAGCCGTATCGGACATGATTGTCGCCATCGAGATCGTCGAATCCCGCCTGCTGAACTGGCCGAAGACAGATCCGCTCTGGGCACTGATGGATTTCCAGGCGAATGACTCGCTCGTACTCGGCACCGAGATGCCAGTCCCCGAGGCGCTCGACTTCTCCACTCAGCCCGTTCGCTTGTTGTTCGACGATACAGTCGCCTTCGAGGATACCGGAACCTTCGGCGGCGGCGATCCCTTTGTCCTGATGGCATGGCTCGCCAATCATGCGCCGGGCCGGACAGGCTCCCTCAAGGGGCGTGGATTGAAAGCCGGGGACGTGGTCACAACCGGGTCATGGAACGGCGTTCACTTCGCCAAGGCAGGCACTGCGGCACGGATCGAGTTTGCCGGGCTCGGACAGGCGGACATGCGGTTCGGGTAAAAGGGAAGCCCCGTCAGGCGATGATGCTTAGACCGCCCCCGGAGCGTGGGGCAGGACGGCTGTTCAGGAATTCGAGCACTTGGGTCGACCGGCTGATGCGCTCGTTAAACACCTGAATGTCCTGCTCCGCCGGGTCGATGCTGTAATTTGGAACTTCCAGTGGCTCGCCCGTCAGCCGCTGGGATTCGCTCACCAGCTCGCCGGCCTTCACTCCCTCAGGGCGACCATCAAGGGCGACGCTCTCCGTCGAATCCTCATCCCCCACCGGAACCAGACGGGCTGAAATCGTCAGAGTTCCATCATCCTCCGTCTCTGTGTCCGTCTCTTCAGCCGCTTCTTGCGCCTGTGAAAGATTTGCGGGATCGACAAGCGGACGCGGCGCCAAAGGCGCCGGGCTTTGCCCGGACTCTTCCCGGTTTTCTATCTCTCCGGGAGCCACGGTTGTCACGGGAGCTTCATCGGCTGATGACGTTTCACGGATATCGGCAGCCGAACTGCCCGATCCGGACCGGGAATTGACGACAGCTCTCTCGAGCGCGCTGGTCGCCGTCAGATTTAACGCACCAGAAATGGTCATTAGTCAGCAAGGCCTCAACTACCCCGGCGCCCCCGCACCGGGTCTTAACGGAAGGTTAATTCATCCGCAAAATGAGTCCAACTGAAATAGGAGTATCACTTGGTGTCTAGTCGTCTCCGGGCGCCGGCCAGATAACCATCGGAGGCATACTCATCAGGATAGCCTCAACATTTCCGCCGGTTTTCAGGCCGAAAAGCGTGCCCCGGTCATGGATCAGGTTGAACTCAACATAGCGTCCACGCCGCACCAGCTGATGGTGGCGCTCCTCTTCCGTCCAGTCCTCGTTCATCCGCCGCCGGGCAATCGCCGGATACGTCTCAAGGAACGCCGTGCCGATATCGCGGGTGAAGGCGAAGTCCTTTTCGAAGTCGCTGTCCAGATAGTCATAAAAAATCCCGCCGACACCGCGCGGCTCGTTCCTGTGCTTCAGGAAAAAGTACTCGTCGCACCAGTCCTTGAACTTCGGATAGTAGGCTGGATCGTGCTTGTCGCAGGCAGCCTTGAGGCCGGCATGGAAGGCGTCGGTGTCCACCTGCTCCGGCACCATCGGAGTCAGGTCGGCACCGCCGCCGAACCAGGATTTCGTCGTTGTGATGTGCCGGGTGTTCATATGCACCGCCGGAACCTTCGGCGACTGCATATGCGCGACCAGCGAAATACCCGCCGCCCAGAAGCGCGGATCCTCGTCGGCTCCGGGAATCGACTTGCGGAATTCTTCGGAGAACGTGCCGTGCACGGTCGAGATATTGACACCGACTTTCTCGAAGACCCGGCCTTCCATGACGGACATGACACCGCCACCACCGCCGTCGCGTTCCCAGCTCTTGCGCTTGAAGCGACCAGCCGGGCGGTCTTTCAGAGGCCCCTCGTAATCATCCTCCATACGCTCGAAAGCCGCGCAGATCTGATTACGCAGATTTTCGAACCAGGCGCGGGCCGCGCCCTTTTGTTCTTCGGTGGAGATGTACATGGACCTATCCATTGCTGAACCAACGATGCCGCCCTTCACGGGCTGCGCCCCGGTTTAGCCGGAAGCCGGAAGTCCTGTCGAGAGCCAGGGTGACTCAGACGTCCAGAATACCGCTACCCGGAAAGACCGCGCTCTTCGTGACGTCCTTGGCGCTGGACAGTGCACGGACGCTTTCCGCATCCAGCGTACCGCTCCGGAACAGGCTTTCGATATTCTGCAACGGACCAAGATCCCCGCGCCGGAACGCGGCGAGAGCGTCGCTGACCAGCTTCAGCCTTTCCAGGGCCTGATCGGCCGCCGTCGCCTGGGTCGAGTTCGACGCAGTGGCCGGGTCGTCGAGGACAAACCTTCCGGTGACGATACCGGTCTGCTTCTGCGCATCGGTCAGGGGAAGCTTCTTGCCTTCAAAGGACAATAGCGCCACGTCCTCGGCAGCAATCTTGCCGTCACGGACCAGCCCGACCTCAATGGAAAGCTGGGAAATGCTGGAAAACACATCCCCCCCGCCATCGTCAGTACGCAATTGCTGGCTGACACTGGAAATCCGGATCTGAAAGCCGGAGACAGACGGGTCTTCTCCGGCTTTGCCGAGCAAATCCTTCAGACTGTCGAGGGCGCGTGAAACGGAACCATCCGGGTCGTTTTTCCGGTCGAGAGCACCGAACAGCTTCTCAAGCTCGCCGCCAAGCAGTTCCTGCAGGCCCGCCGTGGTGCGGTCACCGTCGGAGATAGACGCCGAGAAAAGGTTGTTTCCTGTCTCGGCAGTCCGGTAGGTCGGTGATGAAGAAGACGAGGCTGAACTCTTGCTCGTCGCTTCCTGGCCGATAACACGCGGTTGGGCGACCTGCAATTTGGTCAAGCTCGACAGATTGGAAATACTCGTCATCGTACAGGCTCCATTCTGGGCCCTTAAAGATCCGGGGCTTCCTGCCCCTCAAGAGGTATCGCGGGTTTACAATACCCTGAAATCAACCAACAGATTAACTCATAGTGCAGTAAGAGTCACGCGAGACGACGTACCACATCTTCCGGGTTCGGCTCGTCACCAGATGGTTCATCCGGGCGCCCAGACGCCACATTCTCCCCGACAACCGCCTCGGCCGGTGCCGGAGCCTCCGCCGGAACTGACGTTTCGATCAGCGCCGGAGCCGGAACGATATCGGATTCCGGCAGGACGACGAGGGCCGAGACCCGCGGCGGCTGTTTCCAGGTCAGGGTTGCGAAATGACCGCAATTGCCACACGAGACCGTCCAGCTTCCAGAGGTTGCGCCGCAATCGGAGCATGTCCAGGCAGGGTCGGCCGGCGCATTGCTCGCACGCTCCAGAAAACCACGGGCCTGCGCCGCATCTCCGCGTTCCGCCTGTGCCATATAGGCGAGCAATCGAAACACGCTGGCGCTGCGCTCCGCATCCGGGATCGCTTCCAGTGCCGCGCGGGCCACGCCCCAGAGTTCGGCCGCGATGGCCGCCTCGGCGACAGCCAATCGCCCGGCCAGACCGTCAGCCAGCCGATCGGTCAATTTCTGGATGCGTTTCAGCCGCTGGGCAGGGTCGTCATCCGGCCAGAGACCGGCATAAAGTTTTGCAAACGTCGGATGCGGCGCTGCCGACCAGGCATCTTCCAAAAGGCGTTGTGCTTTCTTGTCCCGCCCCTTGACCTGCTCTGCCTCGACCGCGACCTGCACCGCCGGCGGAAAAGCGGGTTCCACCGCTAGCGCCCGCAACGCGAAGTCCGCCGCGCCACCGAGATCGCCGGCTTCCTGCTTCAGCCGGGCGCGTTCCATATCGATGGCCATCCGGTAGCGCTTCGCCTCGCCTTCCGGAATCAGGTCCCGCCGGACAGCGTCGAACAGGGTCTTCTGCGCGCCATCCCAGTCTTCCGCTCCGGTCTCCAGCGTGAACAGGGTACGGGCGACAAACCCCGAATCCGGCCGCAAATCGCGGGCACGGAGCGCAAGCGTAAGGGCTTCGTCCCGATCGCCCGCGTCGAGCGCCTGACGCAGTTTGCCGACCAGACCGACAAATCGGGTTTCCGGACTTTCGGTCAACGCATCGAAATAACGGCCCGCAGCCTCGCTATCACCGCCGAGTGCCGCCGCCTGGGCGGAAAGCAGCCGGGTCTTCGACGGATCATTGAGAAGTTTCTCCGCCCGCTTGGCCTGCTTGCGCGCCTCTTCGGCATCTCCGGCCGCAATCGCCGCCATACCAAGGCTGAGGGCGTTCACACCCTCATCTCGGCGTCGCTCCGCGCGGCGGTCGAAAAACCCGCCAGGCAAGCCGACGATGCCCCGGAACAGTCGGTAGACGACAAGCAGCAGCCAAAGGCACGCCAGCAGCGCCAGCAAGGCAACGCCGAAATAGGTATCGATATGGTAGCCGAGCCAGTCGATAGAGATCTGGCCCGGATTGTCCGCAAGCTGAATGGCCGCGAAGGTGATCGCGCCGACCAGGATGATGAGGCCGAAACAGAATTTCAACATGGCCTTACCCCGCTTCCGCAACGGACGCGAGCGCGGCACCGCGCAGGCGGGCAACCGCCTGATCGACAGCGACACGCGCCTTCGCCGCCGCGACCCAGGCAGACGCCCGTTCCGCCGGAGCGCCGGAAAGCTCTTCAAGTGCGGCAACGGCACCGGCGATATCCCCGGCTTTGACCGCACTCTCGACCCGCACCAGGATTGCATCGACGCCGGGCCCTTCGGCCACATCGGTCCGCCTGATGGTCACCAACGAGGCAACCGTATTCAAGGTTTTCCCCACCAGCCCCTCATCGCTTCCGGCAATCTTGGCTTGGCTTACCGCCTTGGCAAGATCGTTGAAGCGCTGGGTGAGCGAGGTCACTGTTGCAACACCGCCTTCATGCCCTTCAAGCACCGCGAGAGCCTCTGCCGTCTCGGCAGACTCTCCAGAGGCCAGGTCCTTCACCGATGCGAGCTGTGCCGCGAAGCTGCCGGACGTCGTCGTCGCTGCTTCAAGCTGCCCCACCGCGAGCAGCAGCAGGCCAGCGCGTTCACGCTGCGGAGCCCGCTTCTCGGCAAGCTGACGAACCGTCGCCAGATCGGCCTCCAGCCCGGCAATACGCGCACCTGCACCGCTTTCCGCCGTCTCTATCCGGTTTGTCACCGTTTCAAGATCGGACGGTGCAACCGTCTCACGCGATTCCAGGGAGACAATCCGCTCCCTGAGGGAGCCGATCAGATTGAGCAGGGCCTCATTGACCGCAGCGGCCTCCGAGCCGCCTCCGGTTGCGGCGGCAAGCGGCCGGGCCTCAAGCCCATCCAACCGTTGCTCAAGACGATCCAGCCGGGCGGAAAGAGCCGTCACAGCTTCTTTATCGGTATCCGGGCTGCCCGCGATCGCGGCGGATGTCTCCGCAGCGCTTTCGGCTACGGACTGGGCCGCCTCTGCAGTTTCCGCGACGGTGTCGATTTCTTCTTCAAGCCCATCAAGGCGGCTCGCCAGAGCTGTCAGCGGATCGACGACAGGCGCCGGCGCGGGGGCAGCCGTTATGACCGCCGTCGCTGTATTTTCAATGGGTGCGGCGTCGGGTGACGCGCCTTCGAAGAAAGAGATGACGTCGCCGACCGTTCCATAAAAGGCATTGTCCGGCACTTCCGGGAGGGCGAGCGGCAGACCGCTCTGCGACACCACGGCATCCGCCTTGTCCCGCCAGAGCGGATAGAGCGCAGCAGCCACACCGCCCGCGATGATCACCAGCAGGATCAGGAACCCGATCAGCTTGGTGCGCAAGGAGAGGCCCGGCTTTTTCTCAGGGCCATCTGCGGACTCTTCCGAGACCCGCGTCGGCTCAACGTCAATAACGGTGACGTCCTCAGGGTTGGTCTCGCCAGTCTGGCTTTTCGGGTCGGTCATACGTCGGATCTTCCAAACTCAGCGGCGCGCAGTGCACCGCTTCACATTTCAGCCCAGTCACCATCGAAGCACCAAGGCGCCGAAGATTCAGCTATTATTTTTTTAGGCATCTTTGTGACATGGGGCCGCAAGCAGGGCGAGTAAATCCCCTTTGTTCGGCTTTGCCGCGATGCGGACGGCCGCCCATGGCATCGTAGAGACGGCATCCGCAACAGCGTCGCTGAGGCAATATGCCGTCATCTCGTCACAGAATGACGCGAGCCCGGCCTGTTCGACAAGAGAGATAAAGGTGCGCCCTGCCCGGGGCGAGAAAAACAGCACGCCCTGAATTTCCCCGGCGCGCATTTGAGCCTCGACATCGCGGGCCAGAATCCGCTCGGGAACGCCTCGATAGGCAATGATTCGCCGCAGGTCGAAACCGTCCGCAGACAGTGCGCCCTCGATATCTCCGGCAACAATTTCGGCGCTCAGGAAAAGCAACGGTCCGGCGGCGGGATCAAGCCGGCCTCGGGCCAGCTCCGCGAGATCGGCAGCATCGCCATCCGCGCTTTCAACTGTCTCGAACCCGAGATGCGCCAGTCGCTCCGCCGTCGCCGCGCCCACCGCCAGAACCGGTTTGTCCCGGCTCTCCGTATACCGCGCCAGCGCTTCGGCTCCGTTCCGGCTGGTAACCAGATAGGCCTGCACCGGCTCATCAGGTTCCTCGACCGGATTAAAGAATTCGATGGAGAGCATCGGGGCGAGGACCGAGGAAATTTCGTGGCCCAGGAGCTCCGCCTGCAACGCCAAACCGTCCTCGATCGCCCTGGTAATGAGGACGCGCACCGCCACTAGACCTTGTAGTCCGGCCCGGCCTGCGCAATCAGCGCCTCGCCAACAGCCAGACCAAGCGCGGCAGGATCGTCCACGCTGCCAACTTCCTCGGCCGAGAACAGCGCACTACCGTCGAGCACCGCGAGCTGGCCGCGCAACCGCAGCTTTCCGCCCGGCAGCAATTCCGCGAGCCCGGCAATCGGCGTCCGGCAAGAACCGTCGAGCCGCGCCAGCATGGCCCGTTCCGCGGTCACCCGGATGTCGCTGTCCCGGTCATTGATGCCGCGCACCCAGTCCAGGATACGGTTGTCACCATTTTCCTTGCTGGAGCGGCACTGGACGCCGATGGCGCCCTGCGACACTGCCGGGAGCAATTCCTCCGGCTCCAGCACGCGGGTCGCCTTGTCCGCCAGGCCGAGGCGGCTGAGCCCCGCGATCGCCAGCATGGTGGCGTCGCAAACGCCTTCGTCGAGCTTGCGCAGGCGGGTCTGCAGGTTTCCGCGATAGAGGATGATCTTGAAGTCGGGCCGCTTGTTCAGGAGCTGCGCCGCCCGGCGCACAGATGCTGTGCCAATGACCGCGCCTTTGGGCAGATCCTCGATACTGGTGGCCACGCGGGAGATCAATGCGTCGCGCGGATCCTCGCGAGGGAGAATCGCTGCCAGCTCGGTGCCGTCCGTCAGGAAGGTTTCCACATCCTTCAGGGAATGCACGGCGATATCGATACGGCGCTCGATCAGGGCCGCTTCGATCTCTTTCATGAACAGACCCTTGCCGCCGATCTCGGCCAGCGCGCGGTCCTGCACCTTGTCCCCGGTGGTCTTGATGACCACGATCTCGACGGCGTCATCCGGCGCCAGAGCCGCGTGGGCTTCGCCAAGGCGACGCTTGGTCTCGTAGGCCTGCGCCAGAGCCAGGTTGGAGCCACGGGTGCCAAGACGGATCAGGGGGGCTGCTTTCGACTGGTGTTCCATGGGCCGACTGTGTAGACCGGAGCGCATGGCATTGGAAGAGCAAACAGCCCTGTCTGAAACCCCGATCGTTCTCGGGATAGAGACCAGTTGTGACGAGACCGCCGCGGCGATTGTCGATGGTGCGGGGACTGTGCACGCCAATGTCGTCTTCAGTCAGATCGAAGATCATGCGCCGTTCGGCGGCGTCGTACCGGAGATCGCCGCCCGCGCCCATCTCGACCACCTGCAGCCTGTCATCGCCCGCGCACTGGAAGAAGCCGGTCTCGGTTTCGACGAACTCGACGCGGTTGCGGCAACAGGCGGACCCGGCCTGATCGGCGGCGTGCTAGTCGGCACCATGACCGCCAAGGCCATCGCCATGGCGCGCGGCATCCCCTATCTCGCGGTGAACCATCTGGAAGCGCATGCGCTGACCGCGCGACTGACGGACAAGGTCGCCTTTCCCTATCTGCTGCTGCTGGTCTCCGGCGGTCATTGCCAACTCATCGCGGTCGAAGGCCTCGGCCGATACCGCCGCCTCGGCACGACCATCGACGATGCCGTGGGCGAGGCTTTCGACAAGACCGCGAAGCTGCTCGGCATGGGCTACCCCGGTGGCCCGGCGCTTGAGAAAGCAGCCAAGACCGGCCATCCGGACCGCTTTGATTTGCCGCGCCCGATGGTCGGCAAGCCGGGCTGCGATTTCTCCTTTTCCGGCCTGAAGACCGCCGTGCGGCAGAAAGTCGAAGCCATCGCCACGCCGACGGAACAGGATATTGCCGATATCGCCGCCGCGTTCCAGGAAGCCGTTGCGGGCAGTCTGGTGAACCGCTGCCGCAATGCCATCCGTACCTTCAGCGAAGAACATGGCACCGGCCATGCCCTCGTCGTTGCGGGCGGCGTCGCGGCAAACCAACGAATTCGGGCCGCGCTGTCGGAGCTGGCGACAGCCTCCGGCATGAGCTTCACCGCCCCGCCCATCGCGCTCTGCACCGACAATGCCGCCATGGTCGCCTGGGCTGGTGTCGAACGCCTGCAGGCCGGGGAAAGCGATCCACTCAGCTTCGCGCCGCGCCCGCGCTGGCCGCTCGACCCCGATGCCCCCAAAGCCATCGGCGCGGGGGTGAAAGCATGAGTATCGACAAGATCTGTGTGCTCGGCGCCGGTGCCTGGGGCACGGCACTGGCCCTCGCCGCACAGCGTGCGGGGCGGCAAACCACTCTCTGGGCACGCAGGCAGGATCACGCCGAGGCCATGTCCCGGACGCGCGAAAACGCCAAGTATCTGCCGGGCATCGCCCTGCCATCCGACATCAAGGTGACGAGCGACCCGGCTGAAGCCATCTCCGGCGCCGGTGCCCTGGTGTTGGTAATCCCCGCACAGCATATGCGTGGCGCCCTTGCCGCATTCGACATTCCGGCCGGTATCCCGCTGATCTCCGCCGCCAAGGGGATCGAGCTTTCCACCGACAAAACCATGAGCGCCGTGCTGCAGGAAATCCTTCCCGACAATCCGGCCGCCATGCTCTCCGGCCCAAGTTTCGCGAGCGAGACCGCCGCCGGAAAGCCGACCGCCGTCACCCTGGCGGCTGCAAACCGCGATCTGGCCCTGAAACTCGTGGAAGCGCTCAGCACCGAAACCTTCCGGCTCTATGCCTCCACCGACGTAGCCGGCACCGAGGTTGGCGGCGCGGTGAAGAACGTGCTGGCCATCGCCGCCGGTATCGTCAGTGGCATGGGCATGGGGGAAAATGCCCGTGCCGCCCTGATCACGCGCGGGTTGGCGGAAGCCACCCGGTTCGCGGTCGCCCTTGGCGGCAGGACCGAAACCCTGATGGGGCTGTCCGGCCTCGGCGATGTGATGCTGAGCTGTTCCAGCACCAGCTCCCGCAATTTCTCGCTCGGCCACAGGCTTGGCAAGGGTGAACGGCTGGAGGATATTCTCGGCTCCAGCCAGTCCGTTGTGGAAGGCGTCCATACCGCCGCCGCGCTGGTCCGCCGGGCGCGCGCCCATTCCGTCGAGATGCCGATCGCCGAAGGTGTCGATGCGGTCTTGAACCGCGGCATCGATCTCGGCACGGTAGTACGGGAACTTCTGTCCCGGCCGACCGGCTGGGAAACGCCGGGCGCATCGGCGCCCAAACCATCCGAGTGAAGGAGACACCGTCCATGGCCTACTGGTTGTTCAAATCCGAGCCGAATACCTGGTCCTGGGACGATCAGGTGAAGAAAGGCGTGGAAGGCGAAGGCTGGGACGGGGTCCGGAACTATCAGGCCTCGAACAACATGAAGGCCATGAAAGTCGGCGATCTCGGCTTCTTCTACCACTCGGTCAACGAGAAGCAGATCGTCGGCATCGTGAAGGTGATCGAGGAGTACCATCCAGACCCGACCGACGCGAAGGGCCGGTTCGGCATGGTCACGGTCGAGGCGGTGAAACCGGTTGTGAAGCCGGTGACCTTGGCTGACGTCAAGGCGGAGCCCCGGCTCGAAGATCTGGCACTGGTGCGTCAGTCCCGTCTTTCCGTCGTACCGGTCAGCGAAGCACAGTGGAAGATCATCATGGAGATGGCGGAAACGCCGCTCTGAGCGCGGCTAGATCCCGTCGTCCTCATCCTCTTCCGGCATCTCGCGCAACCTGACCTCGGCGACTGTCTCAGGCTCGGCCCCGCCAGAAAATTTCCGTTTGTAATATGCCACCCAGAGGATGATCGCGGCGGTGCCGATGATCGTCGGCGCAAGCCAGCGCGCGAGCGGCGGCAGCATATCGCCGGTATTGACGAGAAATGCCGTGACCGAAGCGATTGTGCCGCCAAGCATCCGGGTCATGTGGGTGAAGAACCAGGCGCGGGGATCTTTCGGCGGAGAACGGAACCGCTTCAGATCGAAAAACGCCATCAGGCTGCCGACGCTGCCGAGGACCACGAGTACCGGCGCCAAGGGTTCAGTGTACCAGTACACCCCGCCATAGGTCGCCATCGCCGAGCAGGCGATCATGGTGAACTGCGCCGCGCCCTTGTCCAGTGCCCCAACCCGGTAGCGTGAGTCGAATGATCGAGCCGGTTGCTTCAGGTAAAGCGCCCGATAACCGCTCAGCACCATGTAGAAACTGAAGATCGCCACCGTCATCAGGAACAAATCGTTGGTAGCGAGGCTAAGCGACACCGCAGTCGCGAACACCACAACCATCGACAGGACATAAAGCTTCCCGGCAAGCCGGTGCAGACGCCGACCTTTCGGCGCCGCAATGGCAACCGCAGCAGTGGCGAGAGAGACCGCCCCGGTGGCGATATGCAAGGTAAGCAGGAACGAGGGCGCAGCATCCATAGCGTCAGTCTTGCACCCCAACCGTGTTCTGGAAAAGCGTCAAACCGGGAACAGTTCCGGCAACGCGGCAACCCGGTAAGGCTCGGACGCGTATGACAGCGCGCCGTTCACCACGGCAAAATCCACCTTCGGCAAAGCCTTGTCACTGTCATCGACCACGATTATGTCCGCGCGTTTACCGACTGCAATCACACCGCGATCATCGAGGCCGCCGACCTTTGCCGGACCGGCAGACACCAGCGCCCAAGCGCTGCCCAGGGGCAGCACTCCGTCAGCGGCAAGCTTGAATGCCGCATGGAACTGGGCCGGATAGTAATAATCGGAGATCAGGTAATCGCAGAGCCCCTCCTCGATCACAGAGAGGGCGGAAACATTGCCAGAGGCGCTGCCGCCGCGCAGGGCGTTCGGCGCGCCCATGCCGACGGGGTTCCCCAACGCCCGGGCCGCTTTCGCCGTTTCCAGATTGACCGGGAACTCGGCAATCCGGGCACCCAGCGCATTGTAATGCTGACGCAGCTCCGGCGTATCGTCATCGTGTGAGCCTGTCGGCACCCCAACCTGGCGAGCGAGTTCGGCGATCCGGCGCACCGTCTCCTCCGCCTCGTCCTGACGGGCACGACGGGCACGGACTTCGGCCCGGAAATCATCAAAGGTCATGCCGAGCTGGTGAGCCCAGCGCTGCATCCTGTCGGGTGTCTCGCGCAGGGATTGCTCGAACTGCGGCAGGTGGTCGTTGAACACCAGCATCGAAACGCGACCGTCTTCGAGCCAGCGCATCGCGGCTTCCTGCTCCTCAATGGCGAAGGTCTCGAACCGGAGATGGAACTGCAGGTCGGCACCGAAGCGCTTCCGGCCCCGTTCGATCGCGGACAGGATCTTTTCCGCCGTTGCCGAACCGCGGAGGCCGCCTTCCCAGCTCACTCCCTGGGCCAGAAAAGCCGTTGTGATGCCCGAGGAAAGGATCGAGCGGTCCGCATCCATCAAAGCGATATCGATAGGAAACCCCGTGCCGGTGCGCGGCATCAGGCTGCGCTCGAACCCGTCTCCGTGCAGATCGATGATCCCCGGCAGCACCAGCCGGTCATCCAGATCGAAGGCATGTCCGGTGACGGCGCCGGAACCGATCGCCTGGATCACACCGTCTTCGATAAGGATCTCGGTTTTCTCTACCGAACCGCCCTCAAGCAGAACACGGGCATTAACCAGGGAAACAGACATGGGACCTCGAACGGGCTGGACTTCAGAAAAGAGGGAAGGTGTCCCCCTATTTCATTGCAAAAGAATGACAAGCAGGAAGAAAAGTTCCCGCAGCGATCCGAAGCCGGCCCGGTTCAGTCGTCTCCGCCCGCGTCTTTCGCAGCCATCATATCCATCCGCTTTTCACGATGGATCAGGAAAAGGTTGCGGATATAGACGATGAGGCCAGTCGACTGACCGAGGATGAAAACCGGGTCCATACGCCAGATCGCATAGATCAGCATCATGATACCGCCGGCGCAGCTGAAGTACCAGAAGGCGACGGGAATCACGCTCTTGCGCCCGATCTCGCTGGAAACCCACTGCACCAGGAAGCGCGCCGCGAACAACGCCTGGGCGACAAATCCGAATGTGAGCATGACCATCTCTTCAGGAGAGAGGTCGAAGAAGGCATCCAGGTTCACTGATCGATTTCTTTCGCTTTAAGACCGCCCGGACTCCGGCGCAGCAACCAGGCCACACCCAGCAGGTCGGGAATGCCAACCAATGCACGGCCAAAATTCGAGTATTTGGACTGACCGTGCTGACGGTGGCGGTGGTTTACCGGAACTACATGCACCGCGCAATTCTCGCGCTTCGCCAGAGCCGGCAGGAAACGGTGCATATGATCGAAATAGGGAAAGCGCAGGAAAGTACCGCGCGCATAGAGCTTCAGGGAGCAGCCGGTGTCCGGATTGTCGTCCTTCAACAGGGCCCGCCGGAGCTTGTTGGCATATTTCGACGCCACCCGCTTTGAAGTGGTGTCCTGGCGGTTGACCCGGTGACCGGTGATCATGACCGGTTGCTCCGCCGTCGCGGTCTGCCGGTATTTCTCCAGCAGCTTCGGAATATCGGCGGGATCGTTCTGCCCGTCGCCGTCCAGCGTGGCGATGAGTTCGCCCCGGGCGACGGACACACCGTTACGGAGCCCCGCGCTCTGCCCACAGGTCCGGTCATGCCGGATCACCCGAAGGTGCGGGCGATCCGCCTTCAGGCGCCGCAGGACGTCCGGTGTCTCATCGGTGCTGCAATCGTCGATATAGATGATTTCGAAGGTACAGACGCCGGTCAGCGCCGCCTCGATCTCGCCGACCAGCGGCGCGATATTCTCGGCCTCGTTCAGGACCGGGACGATCACGGACAGCAAAGGCCGCGCAGTGGCGGCTGCCTCGGGACTGGAAACATTTGAATGCGGCACGTCGGCCCTTTCGAAAACGCCTGCCTCTGCGGTTCTTTAAGGTGTGGGGGCGCCCGGATCAACCGCCAAGGGCGGGACGCTGATTTGTCGCAGGCGCCTAACGGCTTGCAGCCGGTAGAGCGTAACAGCCACCGGATCACCCCGGGAATAGTTCAGACCGCTGACTGTATCACCCTCTTCCGTCCGAAGACCGCGGGTCTCCGCCTCCTCTAGGAACGCGTCACGGTGCCTGGCTTCAACAAGCACGATGCTGTCGCTGGCCGCGTCAAGATAGCGGTGAGGCGGTGAGGCGGTGAGGCGGTGAGGCGGTGAGGCGGTGAGGCGGTGAGGCCAGGCAGATAAAGCACCAGAAACAACGCCGCAAGGGCGAAGACGAGTCGAAGGGGCATGCGGACTTTTACCGGATGGAGAACGCTAGTGCGTTGTGTATAGCGCCACATTACTTCAGTTGTGTGAGCATTCCCAATGCAGTGGCATCTCTATCTGTCATCGGCAGATACATCGGGCTAGACTCACCTCATGCTAATCACGAATGGACTCCGGATCGATGACTGACAGCAAACCGGAACTCGCATCGGTCGGTCTCGACGCAACAAAAGAGATTTTCTCCCAGGCCAATCTTCAAAGTCTCGTGGAGCTTGTCGGCCCTCTGATGCAGCGCGGCGGGCAAACGCTTGCCTACATGCTGCCGGCGGCGTCCCGGATCGGACATATGTGCCTGGAGCCGTTCTATCTCGCCAACCTCTACGGCGAGACCCACCCGAATATCGCGGCCATCATCCATGACCGCCGGTTTCAGGGACACAGCCAGGGCGTCCGGCGCCTGCACGAGCCGCGGATCGACTTCCTGGAAACCATGAACCGCAAGCTCGTCATGATGGGCCACTTCAATGCCCGCGCCCTGGATATCGGGCCACTCACCTGGGCTGTGATCTCCCCAAGCGCGCTGTTCCGCGATTTCGTCCTGCACCTGGAAGCAGGGAACACTATTCGTCACCTGACGCCACCGGCAGACCTGCTCGAAGAGGGCAGACGCCTGTTGGAGAAGATGGGCTTCGGCGATGACCGGCCGTCCGTCGTCTTGCATGTCCGCGATACGGGTTATCTGCCTGAAATGGCCTACCACCACTTCCGCGCCAGCCAGATCGAGAACTATCTCCCGGCCATCGATCATCTTGTCAGTGAGGGTTACAGAGTCTTCCGGCTTGGCGACCGCACCTCGGTGCCGCTGAACCACGAAAGTCCGCTGGTGGTCGATCTGCCGCATCACCCGGACTACGCCGACTTTCTGGACGTCTGCTGCATCGCACAGGCTCATTTTGCCATCACCTGTTCCTCCGGCCCGGAAGCAATCGCCCGCATCCTCAACACACCGATGGTGATGGTGAACGGCTACAGCCAACCGGACCACTGGCTGAACAACAGGGACCTGTTGTTGTTCAAGACATACCGGAACACGGAGAATGGCGCTCAGATCGGGTATGACGAGATGCTGGCACGCGACCTTTTCCTGCTGAATACGGTCGAGGGATTCGCGCGGGCAGGCGTTGCGCTCGAGGACAACAGCCCGGGGCAGATCCTGTCAGCGGTCAAAGAGATGGAAGAGAGACTGAACGGATCTTTCGAGGTCGACGGATCTCTTGATGCACGGTTTCGCGAAATGTCACGGGCCCATCTGGAGCGCTACAGAGCGAATCTGCCGGAAAAAGGCCCGGACGAGCAGGACCGCTTCGAAACCTATGCCTACGCCCTACCTTGGACCAATTACTGTCAGTCCTTCATGATAGATAATCCCTCGTTCCTTCGTTAGGGAACAATCGCAGCCGCGCCACACTCTTGCCTCGCTGCGAAACACATATTAGGTCCAAAGGCCTCTCCCGCGCGTATCGCTGGAGACTATGTTGGGAGACGATAACAATGGCCCGAGCCCGCCTGCCGATCCTGATCGCTTTTCTCATCGCATTCGGCGGTAACGCCGCCCATGCCGTGTTCCCCGAGAGCGGGAACAGCGAGATCGAACGGCCGCCGATCTACTATTCCGGCATCAAGGCCATCGAGGACGGCGACTACGCCAAGGGCCTCGAGATCATGCAGTCTTTCGTCGACGAGGACCCACAGGACGCCGATGCCTGGGCGCTGATCGGTTTCAGCCTGCGCAAGACCAAACGTTATGTCGATAGCGAGCATGCCTATCAGAAGGCTTTGGAGGCCGACCCTAAGAACCTCGCGGCCAACGCTTATGCGGCGAAACTCTATCTCGAGACCGGTCGCGTCCAGGAGGCGGAGCAGAAACTCGTCGTACTGGGCGAACTCTGCACGGGTGGGAAAGGCTGCGAGGAGCGGGAAAGACTTGCCGGAATGATCGAAGCTTACAAGAAAACTGGCAAGGTCGGAGCAGACTGGTAGACCTTCAGTCCAGCTCGAGACCTTCATCCCAACCAGGGTTCTCGCGGAAGCGTTTGCGCAAAAAATCGATAAATACCCGCACCTTCAATGGCAGGTTCCGCGCATTGGGATAAAGCGCGTAGACGCCAATGGGCGATGCCGCAAAGTCGGGAAGGATCGGCTGCAAGCGCCCTGCCCGGATACTGTCTCCGGCAATGAAGGTTGGAATCTGCGCGATACCGCCACCCTGTTCCGCCATGGTCAGGATCGCATCGCCGTTATTCGTGATCATGCGCGGCGCAATCCGAAATTGCTGCGCTCGCCCGTCGACCCTGAAATCCCATGCGAGCCCCTCATTGAGGTAGCTGTAGGCGAGATGCTCGTGCCCCGGAAGCTCGCCGGGATGTTTCGGCTCGCCCCGCTTTTTCAGATAGTCCGGCGACGCGACGGTGACCTGCCGTGCCGGGCAGAGTTTGCGGGCGACAAGCGTCGAATCTTCCAGTCGGCCGATCCGGAGAGCAACGTCGTAGCCTTCCTCGACCAGATCCACTCGCCGATCGTTTAACACCAGCTCCATCGAGAGTTCGGGATACTCGAACAGGAAATCCGGCAGCACGCGCGAGAGATGCAGGCGCCCGAAGGACACGCCTGCGCTGATCCGGAGACGCCCGCTTGGATTGGACTGGAGTGAACCCGCCTCGCGTTCCGCCGCGTCGACTTCCGCCACGATACGCTGGCAGCGCTCGTAAAGCAGGGTCCCGGTTTCGGTCAGGCTGAAGCGGCGTGTCGTCCGGTTGAGCAGCCTTGTGCCGAGATGGTCCTCTAGCGCACTCACCTGCTTCGAGACCGAAGATTTCGAGATACCGAGGCTGCTTGCTGCTTTCGAGAAGCCCCCCTCCTCGACGACTTTCGCAAACACCACCAGTCCGGTCAGGTTATCCAGCATTGACGCTCACTCACTGTTTCTTAAAGGAAACAATTTTGTTCATTTTTACCCAATTGTTCAAAACCGTCAATATCCCCAATTTCCATCTCGAAGCGACAATGCAACCCCGTCGCGGGAGACCGATCATGACAAAGCTTCTCGTTCTTTATTATTCATCCTACGGCCATATCGAAACGATGGCCGGTGCGGTCGCCAAAGGCGCGTCCGGCGTTGCCGGTGTCGAGGTCACCGTGAAGCGTGTTCCAGAATTGATGCCCGATGACGTCGCCAAAGGCGCCGGCATCAAGCTGGATCAGGACGCACCGGAAGCGGCCCCGTCCGAGCTTGCCGACTATGATGCAATCATCTTCGGCACACCGACCCGGTTCGGCAACATGGCCTCGCAAATGCGCAACTTCCTCGACCAGACCGGCGGCCTGTGGGCCAAGGGTGCGCTCGTCGGCAAGGTCGGCAGCGTCTTCACCTCGACCGGCACCGGCGGTGGTAACGAGTCGACCATTCTCACCACCATCCCGACGCTGATGCATCACGGCATGGTCATTGTCGGCCTGCCCTATGCGGCTGAAGGCCTCACAAACATTGCCGAAGTCCGCGGAGGCTCACCTTATGGCGCCGGTACGATCGCCGGTCCCGACGGCAGCCGCCAGCCGAGCGATCTCGAACTTTCGCTCGCGGAATATCAGGGCAAGCATGTCGCGACCATCGCAGCGAAGCTTGCCGGCTGAACAGCACATCCAGACAGGAGTGGGAACCATGATTGATGTCAGACAATTCGACTCGCTCGGCGGGGTCAAGATCGACTGGCTGAACGCCCGCCACCATTTCAGTTTCGGCCATTACCATGACCCGAAGCGCATGGGCCTCGGCCCACTCCGGGTCTGGAACGACGACACCATCAAGCCGAAAACCGGGTTCGATCCGCATCCGCACCGGGACATGGAAATCATCACCTATGTCCGCAAAGGGGCGATCACCCACAAGGACCGGCTCGGCAACGAAGGCCGAACGGTCGCCGGAGATGTGCAGGTGATGCATGCCGGCACCGGCATCGTCCATGCGGAGTACAATCTGGAAGATGAGGAGACCCAGATCTTCCAGATCTGGATCCATCCTGACCGGACCGGGCACGAACCGGGCTGGGGCGCCAGGAGCTTCCCGGAGAAATCCTCCGGCAGCTTCACCGCCCGGGCCTCCGGACGGGGCGCGGACAAGGCAAGCAACGCCCTGCCGATCCACCAGGACGCGGCTGTGCTCGGCGCCAAGCTGAAAGGCGGCGATGTTGTCAGCTACAGCTTCGGCGAAGGCCGTCAGGGCTATCTCGTCTCGACCGATGCCGCCATCGAGGTGAACGGTACTCCGGCACAGGCCCGCGATGGCGTCGCTGTAAGCGGAGAGGAAACCATCACGGTCAAAGCGCTCGGCGACACCGACCTGGTGATGGTCGACGTGGCCTGAACGCCAGTCACACTCCGTGATACTTCCGGTACCAGTCGACGAAGGCGGGAATGCCTTCCTCGATTGGCGTGCTCGGCGCGTAGCCGAAGTCTTCTGATGCCGGGTCGATATTTGCGTAGGTGGCATAGACGTCACCCGCCTGCATCGGCTGCATGTCCATGATCGCCTTGGTGCCGCAAGCTTCCTCAATCACCCGGATGTAATCCAGCAGCTTCACCGGCTTGTTGTTGCCGATATTGTAGACCTTGTGCGGACAGGTATCGCCCTCGCCCTCGCCCTCACCCACGCCTGATGGCGGAGTGTCGAGCGCACCGACCACACCGGCGGCGATGTCCGCGATGTAGGTGAAGTCGCGCATCATGTCGCCATTGTTGAAGACCTTGATCGGCCGGCCTTCGAGGATGGCGCTGGTGAACAGCCAGGGCGACATGTCCGGCCGGCCCCAGGGTCCGTAGACGGTGAAGAAGCGCAGGCCGATGGACGGCACCCGGTACAGATGAGCGTAGGAATAACTCAGCAGCTCGTTCGCCTTCTTGGTCGCGCCGTAGAAGGAGACCGGGCTGTCGGTCTTCTGCTCTGTGCTGAAAGGCATTTCCTTGTTCGCGCCGTAGACCGACGAGGAGGAGGCATAGACGAAGCTCTTGCAGCCGCCCGGCCGCCCCATCAGGCCGCGCACGAATTCCAGCATGTTGGAATGGCCGACAAGGTTGCTGCGGACATAATCGCCCGGATGCTCGATGGAATAGCGCACCCCGGCTTGCGCCGCGAGATGCACCACCCGGTCGATATCCGGATAGCGCGCCGTCAGCCCCATGACCGCGTCCGTATCCGCGATCTCCAGCGCCTCGAAGGTGAAGCCATTGCGGCCTTCGAGGTTTTTCAGCCGGGCCTGTTTCAGGGCCGGATCGTAATAACTGTTGAGATTATCGATCCCTACTACGCGTTCGCCGCGTGCCAGCAACAGCTCCGCTACATGCATGCCGATAAACCCTGCAGCGCCAGTCAGCAGTATCGTCATAAGCCTCTTCCGGATCGGTGGAGCACTGTCATTTCCAGGATCCCTTATGCCGGAAGGAATCCGGGGCGCCAAGCTCCCGAAACAGGAATTTCATATTCGACGGTTCGTGATCGAAGCATGCTTTTCATTTCGCGCGCACTTGGATTAACGAAAAACTGCGTCGTTCTGTCGCGTCACATTGTCGATTTCTTGCGTTTTTGTGCCGCACCTTCTGCACTGATTGCCGCGCCCCCGGTAGAGGCATACCTTAATTGCAAATGAAACAAGTGGAGTGCCGTGACAATCGGCACCCAGAATTGCCGGGGAGATATCATGACGGCACTCAAGTCCGTCTCGCTCGACGACAAATACGCCCTCGACCGGGGGCGGGTTTACATGACCGGCATCCAGGCGCTTGTGCGCGTGCCCATGGCACAGCGACAGCGCGATGCCGCGCGAGATCTCAACACAGCCTGTTTCATCTCGGGTTACCGTGGCTCGCCGCTCGGCACCTATGACATGCAGCTCTGGCGTGCCCGCGCGTTCATGAAGAAGAACAATATCGAGTTCCAGCCGGGCCTGAACGAGGATCTCGCCGCCACCGCCGTCTGGGGCAGCCAGCAGACCGGGCTTTACCCCGGTGCCAAATATGATGGCGTCTTCTCCATCTGGTACGGCAAGGGCCCCGGCGTCGACCGCTCCGGCGATGCCTTCAAACACGCCAACTTCGCCGGCTCTGCGCAGCATGGCGGCGTGCTGGCGGTGGCCGGCGACGACCATGTGGCCAAATCCTCCACCATCCCGCACCAGAGCGAATATGCCTTCATGGATGCCTGCATTCCGATGCTGCATCCGGCCGGCGTGCAGGATGTGCTCGACTACGGTCTCTATGGTTTTGCCATGTCCCGTTTCAGCGGCTGCTGGGTCGGGCTGAAGGCGACGGCGGAGAACATGGACAGCTCCGCCTCCATCGATATCGATCCGCTACAGCTCGAAATCGTGACCCCCGATGATTTCGCCATGCCGGCAGGCGGCCTCAATATCCGCTGGCCCGATCCCTGGCTGGAGCAGGAGGAACGGCTACACAGCCACAAGCTGCCCGCCGTGCTCGCCTTCGCCCGGGCCAACCGGCTCGACAAGGTGATGCTGGACAGCCCGAAGCCCCGGATCGGCATCATCACCGTCGGCAAGTCCTACCTCGATGTCCGTCAGGCGCTCGACGATCTCGGCATCTCCGACGAAGAGGCCGCCGAGCTTGGCCTGCGGATCTACAAGGTCGCCATGCCCTGGCCGCTGGAGCCGCAGGGCCTGAAGGAATTTGCCGCCGGGCTCGAAGAAGTGCTGGTGATCGAGGAGAAGCGCCCGCTGATCGAGGATCAGGTGAAGCAGATCCTGTTCGACCTCGCCGACCGGCCGCGCGTCATCGGCAAGAAGGACGAGACCGGCGCTACCATCATGCCGACCAACGGCGAGCTGTCCGCCAGCAGCATCGCCCGGCTGCTTGCCCGGCGCGTTCTGAAGCTGCGGGATCATAGCCGCCTGCGCGACCGGCTGAGCTTCCTTGAGGATCACGCCAAGACCGCGCTGAAGCCGGTGACCGACTTCCAGCGCATCCCCTATTTCTGCTCCGGCTGCCCGCACAACACCTCGACCAAAGTGCCGGATGGCAGCATCTCCTTCGCCGGCATCGGCTGCCACTTCCTGGCAAGCTGGATGCCGCACCGGGAGACCAAGACCTTCACCCAGATGGGCGCCGAGGGCTCGCCGTGGATTGGCATGGCGCCCTTCACCGAGCACAAGCACATGTTCGTCAATCTGGGCGACGGCACCTACACCCATTCCGGCGTACTGGCCATCCGCGCCGCCGTCGCCGCGAATGTGAACATCACCTACAAGATCCTCTATAATGACGCCGTCGCCATGACCGGCGGTCAACCGGCGGAAGGCGCTTTCTCGGTACTGGAGATCGCAAATCAGGTCGCCGCCGAACGGGTCGCGGCCCTGCGCATCATCACCGACGAGCCGGATAAATATCCGCTTGGCACCCACTGGCCCGATTTCGCCACCCTGCACCACCGGGACGAGCTGGACAGTGTGCAGAAGGAACTGCGTGACACCGAAGGTGTCACCATCATTCTGTACGACCAGACCTGCGCCACCGAGAAGCGCCGCCGGCGCAAGCGGGGCCTGCTGCCGGAGCCGGCAAAGCGTCTGTTCATCAATCAGCAGGTCTGCGAAGGCTGCGGCGATTGTGGTGTCGCCTCGAACTGCGTTTCGCTGACACCGGTCGAGACCGAATTCGGCCGCAAGCGCGCCATCGACCAGAACTCCTGCAACAAGGATTATTCCTGCGCCAAGGGCTTCTGCCCGAGCTTCGTCAATGTGGTTGGCGGCGGGCTTCGCAAGAAGACCGGCGCACAGCCGGACGTGCCGGCCCGCGCCGACATCTTCCCGGTGCTGCCGGAGCCTGCGCTCCCCGCTCTGGACCATCCCTACAACATCGTTGTCACCGGCATCGGCGGCACCGGTGTGGTCACCATCGGCGCCCTGCTCGGCATGGCCGCACATCTGGAAGACAAGGGCGTCACCGTCCTCGACCAGATCGGCCTGGCCCAGAAAAACGGTTCCGTCGTCACCCATGTCCGGCTGGCGAAAAAGCCCGAAGACCTGCATGCGGTGCGGATCGCAGCCGGATCGGCCAACCTGTTGCTGGCCTGCGACATGATCACGGCGGTCGGTGTGGACAGCCTGTCCAAGCTCAGCCTTGGTGATACCACCGCCATCGTGAATATCCAGCAGACCATGAACGGCGCCTTCACCCAGAACCCGGATCTGCAATTCCCGGCCGAAGCGGTGAAAGCGGCCCTCAGAAGTTCCTGTGGCGAAAACTCGACCCACTTCCTGGATGCAAACCGGATCGCCACGGCCCTGCTTGGCGACAGCATCGCCTCCAACCTCTTCATGCTCGGCTATGCATACCAGCTCGGCCAGGTACCGCTTACAAGCGAGGCCATCCTCAAGGCGGTCGAGCTGAACGGTGTCGCTGTCGATTTCAACAAGAAGGCGTTCCTCTGGGGCCGCCGGGCCGCGCACGATCTCGCCACCGTCGAGAAGGCGGCCGCCCCTGTGGTGGAGCCGCCGAAACATCTCGATCTCTCAACCAGCCTAGACGAGACGATCGAGCGGCGCATCGCGCAACTCACCGCCTATCAGAATGCCGGCTATGCCGCGCGTTATGCCGGGCTGGTAGAAAAGGTTCGGGCCGCCGAGGAACGGGCCCTGCCTGGCTCGGAGAAACTGTCAGAAGCCGTGGCCCGCTACGCCTACAAGCTGATGGCCTACAAGGACGAGTACGAGGTCGCCCGGCTCTACACGGACGCGGCATTCCGGCAGCAGCTCGACGAGCAATTCGATGGAAAGTTAAAGCTTGAAGTAAATCTCGCACCACCGCTTCTGGCGCAACGCGATCCGGAAACCGGAGAGCTGAAAAAGCGGGCCTATGGCCCCTGGATATTCACCGCCTTCGGTCTGCTCGCGAAGCTCAAAGGCCTGCGCGGCACGGCGCTCGATCCGTTCGGCCGGACCGAGGAACGGCGGACGGAGCGCAGGCTGATCGAGGAGTATTTCGCCGACATGGAAGATGTCGCGCGCGGCCTCACCGTTGAGAACCATGCTACGGCCGTCGCGCTGGCGACCGTGCCTGAACATATCCGCGGATACGGCCACGTGAAGGAACGGCATCTGAAGAATGCGGCCATCCGCCGTGAGGAAGCCCTTGAGGCTTTCCGCAATCCTGCTGCAACACGCGACGCTGCCGAATAAAATGGCCCCATAGAATGCAAGGCCGGTCCGGTATCTCCGTGACCGGCCTTGCATACGCCTGCGCCTGCCCCATTTCATCGTGATGGCACACGGCAAAACCCTCTTCAAACGCATCACTTTTTTCAGCCTGATGCTGATCGGCCTGCTCGGTCTGCCACTGGCGGCCAGCGCGGTCGGAAAATGGGCGGAGGGACCAATGCACTGGAGTCAGGCACGGCGGGATTCAGCCGAAATTGCACCGGCACCAGAAACGACACCGGAAGCTGTGGTTCACGTCTACGCCGCGCGCGCCTGGAGCTGGCGCGGTATATTCGGCGTGCATACCTGGATCGCCGTCAAACAGCCTGATGCCGCGCACTACACCCGCTTCGAGGTGATGGGCTGGCAGCTGCGGCATTCCAATACCGCCGTGCGGGCCACCAACGGTAACCCGGACGGCTACTGGTTCGGCTCGAAACCCGATCTGCTGCGGGAGATCCGTGGCGCGGAAGCCGAGGCCCTGATCCCCCGCATCTTCGCCGCCGCGAAAAGCTATCCACACGCGAGCACTTATCGGGTCTGGCCAGGCCCGAACAGCAATACCTTCACCGCCCATATCGCCCGGCAGGTGCCGGAGCTGCGGCTCGACCTGCCGCCAACCGCCGTCGGCAAGGATTTCATCCCGGAAGGTGGCATATTCGCAGAGGCACCCAGCGGCACCGGCTACCAGGTCTCGTTCTTCGGCCTTGCCGGCCTGATGCTGGCGCTGGAGGAAGGCATCGAGGTGAACGTCCTCGGCCTGACACTCGGCGTTGACGTGACCAGTCCGGCGTTGAAACTGCCCGGTGTCGGCCGGGTCGGCTTCCCGGACTAAGAAGCCACAGACGCCATCCCGCTGCCCGACTCCCCGAGTTCCTTGGACCAGCGCTGCATGATCTCGACATCCGAGAGGCCATTGTCGTCGTCCGCCTTGAAAAGCACATTTCCATGCGCGGCATGACTTCTGGCCGCCTCGCGGGCTTCGCTTGGCGACATGCCGAAATACTCCCGAAACCGGGTGGAAAAATGGCCGGCGTTAATAAATCCGTATTCAAGAGCGATATCGAAAACACCGCGCTCAATATTGGTCGGCGCAGACAACGCCTTGAAAACAAGCATTAGTCTCCGGCGCTGGATGTAGTCGCGCACGCCCCCGTGTGCCTTCAGTAACCGATAGAGTGTTGCCCGGGACATCCGGAAATGAGCGCATATCGTCGCAACGCCGAGGGCAGGATCCCCCAGGTTCTGATCGATATATTTCTGCAGTGCGGCGAACACACCTGACTGCGCCTCTATGGAAGAAGGATCACCAGCCATGACCAGTGCGCGCAACAGGCCCATCAGACTCTCGGTAAGAACCGGGGCTTCGCTGGCGGACGTGGTCGGCATGGTCGTGCGCAGCAAGTGGAAGAAGCCGCTGAGCAATTTTCCCGAGGTCGTATCGCCATCAAACATCAAGCCGCGCGCTTCGGCCAATGCCGGCAGGTCCTCGATCACCCGGTCCCGCGGCAGAATGATGGAAAGCACTTCCGCATCGGAACAGACAGCCTCGACCTCGTAGCCAAGATTGACGGCATAGACGCCCTGCGTGCCTAGCACAAAATCCGAACCGCCATTCTCGCAGCGATTCCGGCCGCTGATATAGACCTGCAGTCCTATATGATCGGAATCGTCGTTGCGGCGCAGCCAGGAGCTGTCCCGGACAAACTTCTGCCCCGAAAACTTCGTGTCCATGAACAGGAAGCCGCCGGCATTGAACATGTGGATTTCCGGCACCTGCGGCGGCTTGCGTGGATCGGCAAGGGGAACGGAGTCGAAATAGGGGATGATGGCCTGCCGCCAATGCCAGAACAGCTCTTCCGGCGGCAACATCCCGGGCAAGAGAGATAAAGACGGAATTCGCGCTTCTGCTTCCAACGCGCTCACCCTTTCTAGACTGATGCGTTTGAACCCCCATCGAATTTCAACTGGGCCCAGAGACTCAATACAACGGTGTGAGACATCTGCAAAAACATATTGAGACACCCAGAAAAGCGGCCCGGCCCCGACATTGGTATAGTGCCGCCCAAGCTTCGGACTTTCTTTTCGGATTTATTTTAGGTTTAAAGCCTACTTACAGCGCCGACAGACCTCTGAATGCAGAAGCTGAAACAGGTCGGAGCAAAGAATAACAACTCGGTTCGGTCCTGGCAGCATCACATGGCGCTTGAGACCGTCCCTTTATCTTTCTTGGGCAGAAAGCCTCCGACGGACAAATGCACAACACGAGACTCCAAACATGACCACCGGGTTCAGCCAAGACAGTGAGACTCTGTCCGGCGTCGTGCTGAATCCGCCGCTGCATTGGCGCGATCATGCGCACCGGAACCACTCGAAATCGCCCCTTTCATATATCGAACGCCAAAAACGCGCCGCAGACAACGGCTTCGATAAAGCCTTGGCCTGCAGCAAGACATCCGAGGCTGCATCTCCTCCACCTTCACAAAAAAATGGGCACGCCCCGTCATGAAAAATCACGAGACCATCCTGTTCGTCGATTCATCCGTCCGGCATGCACATCTTCTGGTGGAGGGGCTCGATCCGGACGCCAGGGTGCATCGGTTGTCTTCCTGGAGCGATCCGCTTGCGGAAATCGCCGCAGTCGTCTCCCGCGCCGCGCCGGTCGGGCACATTGCGATTCTGACCCACGGCGGTCCCGGAACGTTCACACTTTCGGGACAACGGGTCGATCGGGAAACACTCTCATTATCCGCAGAGGCGCTGGCCAAAATCCGCGTGGCACTGGCGCCCGGCGCGGACGTTCTCCTGATGTCCTGCTCGACCGGGGCGCACCGTGCGGGGCGAGAATTCATCGCTGGGCTGGAAGCCCATCTCGGCGTGCCGGTCCATGCTTCGGAGACCGATATCGGCGCTGATGCCGGTTGGAGCGGCCTAGCGGCGGCAGCCACCATATTCGCCCCGTCCGCGCTGGCCTCCTATCCGGAGCGGTTGGGGCCCACAGTGATCAGCGGATCGAGCGGCAACGACACGCTTACCGGAACAGCCGCCTCCGATACAATCAGGGGCAACGATGGCAACGATGTCATCTCCGGTCTCACCGGCGACGACGACATCGCCACCGACGACGGAAACGACCTCATCTACGGCGGTGACGGCAACGACACGATCTCCTCTTTAGATGGCACCGATACGATCTATGGCGGCTCCGGCAACGACTTGTTGGCAAGTCGATCGGATAACGACCTCATCTACGGCGGTGACGGCAACGACACGCTCACCGGAAACGCGGGCAACGACACCCTATATGGCGATGCTGGGAACGATCTGCTTTATGGTGGTGACGATGCTGACCTGCTGATTGGCGGAGCCGGCAGCGATACATTCAAAGGCAGTGCTTCCGAGTTTAACGGCGACACCATTTCAGGGCTTGAGGCAGGAGACACCATCACCGTCACCACCGCCGGCGCGGATGCCAGCGCCCTGAACGGGACCACACTCGGCAGCACTATCGACCTCGGCAGCGGCTACACCCTCAACCTGTCCGGCGCTGCCTCGAACCTGACCATTTCGGCCGTGGCCAGCGGCAGCACCACGACCCTCACCTTCTCCACACCCGCAAGTGGAGGCTCTTCAGGCAGCTCATCCGGCAGCGGCCTGACCGTGACCAGCCAGACGTCGGCGGACACCGCCGGCACGGCCACCGGCCGGACGCTGGTGAACAATACCGGCAGCGCCGCCTCCGGCTCTCTGGTGGAAGGCACCGGCAACGGCAACAGTGTCACCGCGACCCTGCCTTCCGGCCTCTCGCTAACCAATTCCGGCACCTCCACGGCCGTCACCTCGACAGCCGCGACCACCAGCCTGACGCAGCAGATCCAGACCACCGAGCCCGTCGTCGGCGCCCAGAGCTTCCTCTCGGGCCACGGCCAGAACTTCATCAATAGCTCCGGCGGCATGGCGCTGGATGTCCGCACTATCGGTTTCTCCGGCTCCGGCACGTCGGCGCAGACTGTCCAGATCGCCGGTAGCACATCTGCCTCTGGCTCCGAGGCCTTCGTCATCGACACGTCCGGCCTTGCGACCGGGTCAACAGTGCAGCTCGACAATATCGAGTTCGCCGCCATCGTCGGCAGCGCGACCATCAATGGGGGTGGTGGCCAGAACTACGTGGTCGGAGACGATGCCGCGCAGTTCATCTCTCTCGGTGCCGAGGACGACACGCTGGCAGGCGGCGGCGGCGACGACACAGTCGGCTCGGCCTGGGGCGAGGATATCGTCTATGGCAACCAGGGCCTCGATTATGTCTTCGGCGGCGGCGGCATGGACACGCTCTATGGCGGCCAGGATGACGACACCGTCTTCGGCGGCAACGACAATGATGTTGTCTACGGCAACAAGGGCAACGACACCCTCTCCGGCGGCGAGAACGACGACCTCCTCTATGGCGGTCAGGGCAACGACATCATCTACGGCAATTCCGGGAACGACACGCTCGCCGGGAACATCGGCAACGACACGCTCTATGGCGGCCAGGGCGCCGATTATCTCGCCGGAGACAGCGGTGCGGACCTGCTCATCGGCAATGCCGGAGACGACACGCTGGTCGGTGGCGATGGGGCCGACACCTTCCTGTTTACTGCCGGCGGCGGCAACGATCAGGTCAACGATTTCCAGTCCGGCACCGACAGCCTGCAGTTCGACAGCGGGCTGACCTACACGGCAGCGGAAAGCGCCGGCAACACTGTGCTCACCCTCTCCGACGGAGGCACCGTCACCCTGATCGGCGTCAACCAGTCCGAGCTCGGGGTCAATGCGTCGTCGGGTTGGGACCTGATGTAATCGGCAGCTATGTTCCGGACTGGCTGATTATCCAACCCAACGCCGTCATCCCTGCGGACGCAGGGACCCAGTGATGACGGGCGCGGCTCTATGATCTCTGGGTCCCCACTTGCGTGAGGATGACGATTAAGGGTGGGGATGACGAAAAGAAAGCGGGGCGCTTGCCCGATCGTCCCTACCCCGTGATCGCCTTCGTCTCCAGGAAATCCTCAAGGCCCATCGGCCCGTTCTCGCGGCCGATGCCGGACTGTTTGAAGCCGCCGAAGGGCACGTCGGTATCTGCGAAATTGCCGTTGATATAGATGTTCCCCGCCCGAAGCCGCCGCGCGACGCGCTGGGCTTTTTCAGGGTCTGCAGTCTGGATATAGGCGGCGAGGCCGTAAGGCGTGTCGTTGCCGATCCGGACCGCCTCGTCCTCGCCGTCGAACGGGATCATCACCAGCACCGGGCCGAAGATCTCGTTTCGGGCGATATGCATGTCGTTCGTGACATCGGCGAACAAAGTCGGCTTGACGAAATACCCCGTCTCGAAGCCCTCCGGCTTGCCGAGCCCGCCGGTAACGACGAGGGCACCTTCCTCGATCCCCTTGCGGATATGGCCCTGCACGCGGTCGAACTGGAGGGCGTTCACCAGCGGGCCGATATGATCTCCCGGCTTTTGCGGATCGCCGACCTTGACGGCAGCGGCAAACCGTCCGGCCATGGTGACGGCTTCCTCATAGACTGAGCTTTCGACCAGCAGGCGGGTCGGCGCATCGCAGGACTGGCCGCTGTTTGAGAAGCAGTTCTCCACGCTGAAATGCAGAGCCACCTCGAGATCGGCATCGGCAAAGACGATGTTCGGCGACTTGCCGCCAAGCTCCAGCGCCACCCGACGGATACCATCGGCGGCGGCGGTCATGACAAGCTGCCCCGCCCGAGTGGAGCCGGTGAAAGACAGCAGGTCGATCTCGGGATGGGCGGAGAGCGCGGCGCCGGTGCCGGGGCCGTCGCCATGCACCATGTTGAACACGCCCGGCGGGCAGCCGGCCTCGGCCAGCACCTCGGCGACAATACCGGCGGAGAGCGGGGCGTACTCACTCGGCTTCAGAACCATGGTGCATCCGGCGGCAAGCGCGGAGGCGACCTTGGCCATGACCTGGTTGACCGGCCAGTTCCATGGCGTGATCAGCCCGGCGACACCCGCCGCCTCGTCCCGCAGCGTGCTGCCGCCGCGCAGGCTCGGCCGCTCGAACTGATGCGCCTCAAGCGCTTCGATGGCGGCCGTCAGCAGAGCGTCACCGCAAGGCGCCTGACTGTCCCGGGAGAAGTCGCGCGGCGCGCCCATTTCAAGCGTGATCGCCTCGGCGAACTCGTCCCGGCGGCGGAGATAAATCTCCAATGCCCGGCGCAACATGGCGGCGCGTTCGGATACCGCCGTCTCGCTCCATAACTCGAACGCTTCCCGCGCGGCCCGTACCGCCCGGTCCACATCCATATCTGAGGCAATCGAGATCACCGCGACCGGCTGTTCCGTCGCCGGGTTCAGCACCTCGAAATCGCGGACCTCGGACGGGGCGACCCAGGTGCCGTCGATATAGAATGCGCGCCTGTCCAGCATGGCTTTCTCCCGGTTATGAACGCCTGATTATGCACGGCCTTGAGGGACAATTTCATAGCCCGGCTCTTCAGGCTCGTCATCTTCCATTTCCGTCGGGAAACCGGGAGCGGTGATGTCGAGACCGGTAGCCTCTTCCAGACGCTTGATGATGTTCGGCGACAACTCGCGCGGCCCAAACCGCTCGATCCCATCAGCGAAGATCTTGTTGATCAGCGGCGAAACCTCGAGCGGCACGCCATGCGTTTCGGCGATTTCCTGGAACAGTCCGATATCCTTCAGCACCAGATCCATGGTGAAGCTGATATCGCGCGAGCCGTTCAGGATGACCTGGCTTTCCGTCTCGTGAACGAAGGAATTACCGGAGGAAATCTTGATCGCCTCGAAAGTGGTGTTGAGATCCATACCGGCCGCCTTGGAGGTGACCAACGCCTCGCAGACGGAGATGAGGTTTACGGTCGCAAGGTAGTTGGTCATCACCTTCAGGACAGAGGCAGTACCAAGATCGCCCGTATGCAGGATGCGGCGGCCCATCATGGTCAACACCGGCAGGATCTTCTCGAAGGTCGAACGCTCACAGCCTGCAAGGATGGCGATATTACCAGTCGCCGCCCGGTGGCAGCCGCCGGAGACCGGGCAATCGACAGCTTCACCGCCTTTCACCGTGACAAGGGCACCGAGACGTTTCACCTCTTCGGCATGGGTGGTCGACATCTCCGCCCAGATGGTGCCGAGCGTCAGGCCCGCAAGGATGCCGTCGTCGCCTTCCATCACCGCCGCCGATATCGCAGGGCTGGGCAGGCAGGTGATGATAACGTCGCAGGTCTCTGCCATGGCCTTCGGGCTTTCACCGAACGCCGCGCCCTGATCGAGGAAAGGCTGCACATGCGCCGGATCGAGATCGCGCACCACCAGATCCGCGCCGTTGCGGAGCAGACACCCCGCCAGTTTCGCCCCGACATTGCCGAGCCCGATAAACCCAATCTTCATAGCCATCCCCCGCTGTCAGGCACCTCGAAACGGGGAGCTTGGCGAGGCTGATGGCAAAAGGAAATCGATAAATAATTATCGGCAAACCGAGTTGTGCTTATAATAACCGGGGCCGGGAAGTTGCTGTGCCAGACAGTCACGGGGAGAGCGCCTCTGGAGAAGCCAAATTCCGTGTGATAGAGCTGGGATCTGTCGCTGTTGCCCCTTTAATTCATTTGGATCCTCGGCTGTGCTCTTCATTCAGAAACGCTCCCTGATAGTCATCCGGCCATGTCGCTAGTCGACAGAGTTCTCGGCGGGGACCCAGAAGCCGTTCGGGAGGCTGAAATCAGCCTTCAGGATGCTGCGGTAGTGGAGAATGCCTTCGACCTCCGCAGAGTTCTGATAAAGCATTATATGGCCTGGAAGGGCGTTCGCCGGGACGCTGGCACCAGCCATCTGGAGCGTGACTCCGAGGCAGCGCTCCGACATATGAGGGCTATCCACGAAGCCTCCCCGGAAGATACAGGCCTAGCCCACCGGCTATCCTCACTGTTGATTGAAACCGGTCGGCTCGACGAGGCGTTGCAGCTACTCGAAAGGCTTCTGGAGACGGTGCCGAACAACTCCCTCGGCCTCAAGATGACCATCATGGAATCGCTCGCGCGGGTGCTTACCGCCCGAGGACAACTCGAACGAGCCGCCGCACTGTTCGAGCAGATCTTCTCGCTCTCACTGAAAGCATGCGGGCCATCCCTGAGCGAAAACCAGGAAGGTTTCTTCGGCTCGGCCCTCGCGCGACTGTCGCGGATCCGCATAAATACCGGCGACTATGCGGAAGCGGTCCGGGTAGTCGAGGCGTTTCCGCACACAATCAAACTGCCGTTTCTCAACAACACACTGGACCGGGCCCGCGCCTTGTTGCGCGATGGGGTGCCATCGCAAAGCCCCGACGCTCGACCGGTCGACCTGAATCAATTAACGATCGCCTGCGTCAAACACGGAGAGAAATACGGGCCGGACTATGTCAATCGTCTATACGCGATGGTACGCCGCCATCTGCCGGGGAACTGGCGGTTCGTGTGCCTGACCGACGACCCGCAGGGCATTCGTCCCGAGGTCGGCATTATCGACATATCGAACATCAAAACTCGGGGTTGGTGGACGAAACTGGCCCTGTTCGATCCGCAAACACCGTTCGCAGACCAAACGATCTTCTATCTCGACCTCGACACGGTAATCGTCGGAGATCTGGGATTTATTGAGGGCCTGAAAGTGGGTTTCTACGTCCTCGAGCACTCCTTCATACCGGGCTACAATTCCTCCGTCATGCTGTTCGACAGGGCATTTGCCGCGCCAGTTCATCACCGTTTCGAAAGCAGCGACATCGACCGGCTGGTCGGCGATCAGGACTGGATCGAGGAATGCATGCCCGGGATCGATACCTTCCCGCGCGCGCCCATCCGACTCTATAAATCAATCGAACCGGAAATCTCTTCGACAGATCTGGCCCGGACCGACACGAAAATCGTGACGTTTCCATCGGTGCCAAAACCTCACGAGATCTCGCATGGCTGGGTGGCGGAACACTGGCGCTAGGCTCGCGCGAAATTCGTCCTTCACGGTGCGGCGGACTTCCCAGGGAACGTCGCTTGAGGCAGCAAATTGTGCATTATAGCGATAGCGTTTTTCGTTACTTCGGCTGTCCTTTAACTCAGATACGCTGCTAGGTATTTGTCCGAATATGTCGCTAATCGAAAGAATTCATGCTGGGGACCCGGAAGCCGTTCGGGAGGCGGAAATCTGCCTTCAGGACGCTGCGGCAGCAGAAGGCACCTACGATCTCCGCAGGGCCTTGATAAAACATTATATTGTGTGGAAAGGCGCTCGCCGTGACGCTGGCGTCAATCATCTGGAGCGCGACACCGAAGCAGCGCTCCGGCATTCGAGAGCCCTCTGCGAAGCCCATCCGGACGTTACCGGCCTGGCCTACCAACTATCCTCCTTGCTGGTCGATACCGGCCGGCATGACGAGGCGTTGCGGCTGCTTGAAAAACTGCTGAAAACAATGACGGCCGAGACCCTCGGACTCGAATTGAGGATCCTGGATTCGCTTGCCAGAATTCTATACATGCGAGGAGAGTTCGACCGAACCATCGCAATATTTCAGCAGATCTTCTCACGCGCTCTGAAATCAAACGGGCAGGCCCTGAACGAGGAACAAGAGAGTTTCTTCGGTTCTGCCCTCGCGCGGGTGTCGCGGATCCGTGTCAATACCGGCGACTATGCGGAGGCGGTGCGGGTAATCGAGGCGTTTCCGTATAAAATCCACCTTCCTATTCTCAACAACACGCTGGAACGGGCCCGCGCCTTGTTACGCGACGGTCCGCCATCGCAAAGCGCCGACGCACGGCCGGTAGACCTCGATCACCTGACCGTTGCCTGCGTCAAGCACGGGACGAAATACGGGCCGGACTATGTCAATCGTCTGTATGCGATGGTACGCCGCCATCTGCCGGGGAACTGGCGGTTCGTGTGCCTGACCGACGATCCGCACGGCATCTCCCCCGACGTCGACATTATCGATATATCTGCACTCCAGACCCGGGGATGGTGGACAAAGCTGGCCCTGTTCGATCCGCAAACGCCGTTCACTGGTCAAACGATCTTCTATCTCGACCTCGACACGGTAATCGTCGGAGACCTCGGGTTCATCGAGGGTTTGAAAGTGGGTTTCTACATCCTCGAACATGCCTACACACCAGGCTACAACTCGTCCGTCATGCTGTTCGACCGAACTTTTGCCGCACCGGTTTATCAGCGCTTCAGTAGCAACGACACCGACCGGCTGGTCGGCGATCAGGACTGGATCGAGGAATGCATGCCTGGGATTGACACCTTCCCGCGCGCGCCCATCCGGCTTTATAAATCGCTCGAACCAGACATCACTTCGACAGAACTGGCGCAGACTGGCGCGAAGATCGTGACCTTTCCGACGGAGCCAAAGCCCCATCAGGTCCCGCACGAGTGGGTAGTCGAGCACTGGCGCTAGGTTGCTGAGGAAAGCTTCCGGAGCTTGGATATGCCGGTCTAAGCCTTCGGACCGACCGACAGGGCCAGCGTGCGGCTGATCGCGGTTTGGGACTGGCCGCTCTCCTCACCCCACCGGTTGAAGGCCGCCTGGATTTTGGCCAGCGCGGTCTTGGACGTGGCTGGCCCGTCGATCACGCCCGCCGCCTTCAGTGCGGAGGTGACATCCTTCGACAGAACAAACCCGTCGCGCCCGACGAAACGCAGGAAATACTGTCCGGTCAGCCCGCCGAGCCGATTGCCGTGCTTCTTCAGATAGTCCAGCAGACCAATCTGATCGGCAGCATCCCACTTGGCGATGAACCGGCCGGCGCTGCCGTCGAGGGCCGTCATCTGTTCCACCAGCCGGGCATTGTCGCGCACCGCCAGGATCTTCGGCTTGTTCCGGATGATACCGGTATCGGCGAGCAGTGCCGACAGCCGTGCCTCGCTCATCTCGCTGTTCACAGCGATATCGAAGCCGTCGAAGGCCTCTTCAAACCCCGGCCATTTGCTCTCGATGATCTTCCAGACGAACCCGGCCTGGAAGACCCGCTTGGACATCTCGGCGAGGATGCGGTCGTCGGGAAGGGACGCCGGGTCCGGTGCATCGGCAAAATCGGCGAGACGGGCATCGACTGCTTTTGCGCCGCCGTGATGCGCCTCGGCGCGGGCGCGGATTTCCTTGAAGGTCTCACTCATCAGCCTTGTCCGGACGGTTATAGAGTTCCGTGCTGAGATATTTTACCCTACTATCACCCATTATGGTGACAACAACGCCGTCAGGGTCGCATTTCTATGCCTCGCTTGACGTCAGACCGTTGCTTTTTTGCGGCACTGTAAGGACAACCGCAGTGCCCTCGCCAGGGATACTCGAGATATTAAGACTCCCACCTTGGAGCTCGAGAAGGCGCTTGGTGATGGCGAGGCCAAGGCCCGCCCCCTCCGACGACGTCACCAGAGGACTACTTCCCCGCATAAAGGCATTTCCAAGTTTTGGCAGTAAATCTGCCTCGATGCCAATGCCTTGATCCCGAACCTCAAGGATGAGACGGCCGTCATTGTTTTCTGCAGAAATCGACACAGTCGAACCGGACGGAGAAAACTTGACCGCGTTGGAGAGGATATTGATCAAGCACTGCCGCATGGCGCCTGAGCTGTAGTAACCCTCGGCGTTCTCCGTGACATTAACGATCACATCGATCGATTTGGCGGACGCGAGCGGGTTAATCGTTTCGAGCGCTTGCGCGATTGTCGCATCGACCGATTCAATTTTCGTTTCGATTACGGCTGTTCCTTCCTCGAGCCGCCCAAAATCAAGCACATCGTTTATGATTTCCAGCAGCAGAGCGCCGCTGTTCTTGATGTCCTGACAATACTCACGCATCCGATCATGACCGAGCTGCTGTGGTCCAAGATGATGCATCAAGTCTGCAAAGCCGATTATGGCATTGAGCGGTGTGCGAAGTTCATGGCTCATAATGGCGAGGAAGCGCGTCTTCGCGTGATTCGCAGCCTCAGCCTGATGCAAGGCCGCCGTAAGGTCGGAGGTTCTGTTCTGCACCACAACCCTCAAATATTGACTCAAGCCGAGGAACAGGAAGAGCGCCGCGAGCATGCATCCACCTGCCCAATAAGCCCAGAGCGGAAGCACCTGTTCTGTCGACGGACTGATCCACTCAGCTTTCAAATGGTAGTAAACTGAATTCGGATCGGACTTGAGTTGGGCAACGGTCGAGTCCATCGCTGTGATCAAATCGGTGGGCACATTCGGCGAATAGGCAAAAAACAGCCGGGAAGGCCGGAAGACGATAGGCGTCCGTTGGACCGAGTAATCGCTTTCGGTCGCGTAACCGAAATACTGGTTCACGATACCGACCTGTACATCGCCACGATCCAGGAGTTCGAAAGTTTCACGGTGAGACGTCGTCGATCTGATGGAGAAACCGAGTTCCCGTTCACGTTGGAGTTCGGCCAGACGCCTGTGCTGCACGCTGTCTCGCAGCACCGCCACTTCTTTGCCGGCGAGATCGGCGAGTCGACCGACCGTCAGACCCGGCGCCGTATAAATCGAGGACCAGCTGTGCAGTGCTGTTTCACGTCCAAATCTGAACAGTTCCTCACGCTCAAGGGTCCAGGCAACGTCCGGCATGATGTCGATTTCACCGTTCTGCAGGAGTTGCAGACAGTCGGCCCATTTGCAGGGCACCGATTCGTATTCGAAACCGATATCAGCGGCGATGACCTTCAGAAGCTCGGGGAAAAACCCTGTAGGTGAAGCATTCTCAGCATAGTCAATCTTCGGCGGATTTTTGTACACACCCACTCTGAAAGGGGCCATGTCAGCAGCTTTGGCCACTGGAGCCGGGTCACAAAAAACAAACGCGACCATCAGTCCAACCGAAGCAATCCAAACTCTCATTTTTAAAAATTCCGCGAGCGAGAACAGTCACCTGTCAAAAGTCTCTTAGACCTCATACTCCGAACAAACTGTTAATGGAGCAAGTAGTGCTCTCGCCCTTATAGATGTGTCGCAGCCTTTACTGACGCCTGACACATACCGTCCCCGAGCTGTGTCGGGAACTAACGCATCGTCACAAGCCCACGGGAGTCTGCGACACCCGATCGATCCAAGACTTCGATATCAGTAAGCCTTGCCACGAGCCGTTACCGGCCAGAGGCATTCGACAGCACCACCGCGCACGCCGACATACCAGTCATGGATATTGCAGGTCGGATCGCAATGACCGGGCACCAGTTTCAGCTTCTCGTTGATCCGCAGCACATCGCCCGGATCGCGAATGGTGCCGTGCTCGTCGGAGCAGGCGACATATTCGACATCGTCCCGCCCGAAGATCACCGGCAAGCCTGAATCAACGCTCTGTACCTTGAGTCCGGCATCGCAGACCGCCTGCCCCGGCTTGGCATTACTCATCACGCTCGTCAGCAGGAAGAACGCGTTCTTGAATTCTGAGATCGGCGCGCCGCTCTCGTCCCGGACCTGCTGGTAATCCGCATCCATGAAGGCGTAGGAGCCGCACTGCAATTCCGTATAGACGCCGGAGCGGCCCTCGAACGGATAGGAGCCGGTGCCGGCCCCGGTCACGCTCGGGCAGCCGATCCCTGCGTCCACCAATCGATCGCGCGTGTCGCGCGCATGTGCAATCGCCGCCTCGATCCGGGCCTTGCGCTCGGCGAAGTCGCGTACATGCTGCGCGCCGCCGTGATAGGCCTGAATGCCGCGAAATGTCAGCCCCGGCGCCGCAACGATAGCTTTCGCCAGATCGACCGAGGCCGCCCCCGGCTCGACGCCGCAACGTCCGGCGCCGCAATCGATCTCCACCAGAACCTCGATCGCGCTACCGACACGGACCGCAGCGTCCGACAATTCGGCAACGTTATCGATATCGTCAATGCAAACGCCGATACGGGTCGTCTTCGCCAATTGCGCCAGCCGGTCGATCATCAACGGACTGCGTACCTGGTTGGTGATCAGGATATCGGCAATACCCCCGCGAGCGAAAGCCTCCGCCTCCGACACTTTCTGACAGCAAACACCGACGGCACCGCCTTTTTCGATCTGGTAGCGGGCAATGTCGGCCGACTTGTGCATCTTGCCGTGCACACGCAGATCGATGCCCATATCCGCCGCAAAACCGCGCATTGCCGCGACATTCTGCTCGAACGCGTCAAGATCGATGAGGAGGCAGGGCGTCTGGATATCGCCCTCGCTCATACCGACAGTCGCCGGTACATCGAAGCCGACTTCCAGGGTTCCGGTCTCGTCTGTCATGTTCAGCCTCCCTCGCGCGGCCACGCGGCCAGAACGACCACGACCAGCATCGAAAATGCCATGCCCTTGTTGATCAGAGATTGCGTGCGGTCCGAAAGATCCAGCCTTTTCAGCGAAACCCCGGCCCAGAGCCAGGTCAGATGTACCGGGATCCATATCGCGTTGATGATCACGAATTTCACCGCGATCTCGATACTCTGGCTCTCCGCCATGAAATGGAACCCGGAAAAAAGCGTGGTATTCACCGCATAGGCTTTCGGATTGATGAGCTGTAATCCGAAACCGCCTATCACCCCCGGCGCACTCTGACGCTCCACAAAGGCGATTTTTGAGCCTGCCCAGCCGATCCGGAAAGCCAGATAAAGCAGATAGGCAACGGAGCCGTAGAGCAAAATTGGCCCAAGAACGGGGTTTGCCAAGACCACGGCAGCAATCCCGGTGACCACAAGAAGGGCAACCGCGTTGGTGCCGAGGAAAAGGCCTATCAGAAAGCGGGCCCCTGACGCAAAACCGTATCCCGCTCCAATCCCTGCCGTTGTCAAAACACCAATGCCAGGCGTGATGATCAGAAAGAAAATGGCCGCAGCAAAAGTCAGCATGAAAACTCGGAAGAAAAAAGGAGGGACGACTCTGTCCGGGAGACTATCCGTATCCCCTAGACTGTCAAATGCTTCAGCATCAGGTGCGCCGAACCTAAATCAACCCTGACGATGCATCTTCACTGAAAAGCATACCTACTATGCAGACGGGTTCCGGCAAATTAACGGCTTCTTTAACTTCCACCGATAAATTGCCAGTCTCATTTGAGAGTGAGGAAACCAATGACCAAGCTTCACACAATCATCTTTGGCCTCGCACTGCTGGCATCGTCGCTTGCTGTTCCGTCACAAGCCTCTGCGCTGACTCTGGCGGAGAAAGCATCGATCCAGGCTTCCATGCAGCGGCATGTAGACGGGCAACTCGTTGATGGCGCCCTGCTCTATCTGGAGCAGAAGACAGGAGAAGTGCAGCGCCTGCACCCCGTAACAGCACACCCCATGATCCTGACCATGGGCGATCACTACGTCCTCTGCTTCGACTACCGGGATGACAACGGCAAGAACGTACCCGTTGACTATTACATGGCGCGCCGGGATAGCGCGTATGTGGTGTTCCACACGGCTGTTGCCGACCGGGTTTTGTTGAAGCGCCTGATGGCGGACGGAAAGGTCGCAAGGTTGCGCTAAGGCGCACAATCTTGCACATCCGGGTGAAATGAAATGATCGCCAAGCTGGCACTGCTGAAACGCCTGAAAGTCAAATTGCTGGCAATTGTCGGCGTGGCTTTTCTCGCGCTCATCGTGCCTGGCGTTTGGATTCTGCTCGTGACAACCTCGCTCTCGGACGAGGAAATGCTGGCAACCCGGATCGGAAATCTGGCGGCCCGCACCGCACTCGCAATTGACCGTCACCAGGCCTATGACAGCCCGTTCCTGGCACGTGACCTGCTCTCTCCCTTGGCTGCGGACCGGGCGTTCCTATGCGCCGAGCTGTCCAGGAACGGAAGCACCCCAGTAGCCGCTCTCCCGTCTTCGCAGGGCTGTCCAACTGATCTCGAAGGCCTCGAAATCAATATCCCCGTCTCCACCCAGCAAGGCTGGGAGCTGCGCGTTCTCTTCACCGACGCGGAACTGCACGCACAGCGGCACTTTGAATACACACTGGGCCTTTCGGCCATCGGCGTCGCTTTTCTCGCGGCCATGATCGCTGTCGCGGCGGGTTTCACGTTCCTCGTGGAACGGCCGCTGACGCGATTGCTGACCGCCATCCGGAATTCGTCTGAAAGCGGCGAGCTGCAAACTGTGAACTGGCGGGGCAGCGATGAGATGGGACTGGTCGTCCGCGCCTATAATGCAATGGTCGAACGCGAACGTCAGCGCGATCAGGCATTGGTGAATACGAACGAAGAACTGCGCCGCTCAGAAGCGGATCTGAATAACCTGAACCGACAGCTGGAAGACCGTGTCACAGACCGCACGCGTGAGCTGGAGCTGGCAAAGAAGTCCGCGGAGTTCGCCAATTTCTCCAAGACCCGGTTCCTGCGCGCCATGAGTCATGAGTTGCGCACCCCGCTAAATGCGATCATCGGCTTTTCCGATATCATGGTGCAGGGCACGCTCGGCAAGCTGGAGAACGACCGTTACAGGGAGTTCTCCGGGGACATCCGGGATAGCGGGCGCCATCTTCTGAAGATCATCAACGAATTGCTCGACATCGCCCGGATCGAGGCGGGGCAGGATACGCTCGAGGAAGAGATCGTCAGCGTCAACGTGCTGATGATGGAGTGCATTCGGTTGGTGAGTCCCCTTGCCAAAGAGCGCTCCATCACATTGCACAATTCCGAGATCGACCCCGAGTTGGTGCTTGATGTGGACGCTACAAAAGTGAAGCAGGTGCTGCTCAACCTGATCGGCAATGCTGTAAAATACACACCGATTGGCGGCAGCGTTCACGTCGCCGTGACGTTGCGTCCACGCCACGGCGATCCACGCAGAGGCGGGATCGAATTCCACATCCGGGATACCGGAAAAGGCATGTCCGCGGATCAGATCCCGCAAGCAATGGCCGCTTTCGAGCGCCTGGACAATGAGATTACGGCCTCCCAGAGCGGCACCGGCCTCGGCTTGCCGCTTGCCCAGATGATGATCGAACTGCACGGCGGCTCGCTCACTCTTGAAAGCGAAGTCGGTGTCGGAACCACAGTTTCCGTCTGGCTGCCGGCCACCCGCGTCGGCTATATGCGGTCCGTACTCAACGACATCCCGCCGGTTCAGAAAGCGGGCTGATCCCGCTCCAGCGGCACACATGCCGCATCGCCTTCCCCCGAGCCACACAACCCGCATTCCTCCCACCCTGCGACAAGGTGCCGCTTTGTTGGACTGCCGGCCTTCACATAGGAAGACCGGATGCGTTTTCCGGGAATTCCACACCGCGCCGTCCTGACGCGCTTCCTGATCCTCAGCCTGACCCTTCAGCTGTTGATCCCGACGGTTTTCGCTTCCATTCAAGGCGGGGCGGGGCAACGGGCATCTGACGATCCCTTTCGCACGGCCGTCATCTGCACCGCCAAAGGCCTGGTCCGGATCTCCCTGGACGAGCAGGGTATTCTCGTCAAAAACGACGATAAAGAGCCCAGCTCAGCCGTCACTCCCGACTGTATCTATTGCAGCCTGGCCAGCAGCGTTCTGCCATCCCAGGCGCAACAGCCGGTCCCGGCCGGGCTCCTGCCAGGCACACGCTGCCAAAACCCGCTCGTCGACGCCGAGCTTCCCCGGACGGCGCACCATGCGAACAGTCTGCAGCCCCGTGCGCCACCACGCGGTCAGGCGTGAGTTAGCACACGGCGCCCGACGCCACGCTTCACGCCGCTTCTTTCAGAACATCCAGGACAGATCCAATTCGCCGGCCCTCATGCGCCGGACGAAGACGTCTGTCATTTGAAAGATTCCGACCATGCGAGGAACCATGGCACAGACAAAGACTCTCAAATTTCTGCGTACCGCTGCACTCGCGGCCCTGTTCGCAGCACCCTCCCACGCCGCGTTCGCGCAGCATGCAAATCATGGCGCGAAGGACCACAGCGCCATGCAGCATGGCCATGACGCAAAACACGGCATGGCCATGGACGCGCACGGACACCCGCTGCCGATCGGCGTCATGGGTGCGCGCACGCCGATGAAGGGGCGCTTCATGCTCGGCGCACGCGTCATGCAGATGAAGATGGACGAGCTGCTGCAGGGCTCGAACGAAATCACGCCCGAAACAGCGGCTGCCAGCGTTGCCAATCCCTTTGCACCGCCCGCGACCGTACGCATGGTGCCAACCGAGATGGAAACCAAGATGGCCATGGTCAGCGCGATGTACGGCGTCACCGACACTCTCGGCGTGATGGCCACGGTGCCCTATATCGAGAGGGACATGACAATGGTCACCTTCTCCGGCATGTCGGGCACGACGCGGCGGGGCGAGAACAGCGCCTCCAGTTCAGGGATCGGAGACGTCAAGGTCGGCGCGGCCTATACGCTCTACAAGGAAGGCATGCACCGGATCACCGCAGCCGGCGCCGTCAGCCTGCCCACGGGCAGTATCGAGGAAACCGGCCGCATGCTGATGCCGACCGGTATGTACATGACCCGGCGTCTGCCCTACGGCATGCAACTCGGCTCCGGTACCGTCGACTTCCTGCCCGGCATTACCTATTCCGGTGCCTCCGGCGCCTTCTCATGGGGCGCCCAGTACAAGGCAGTTCTCCGCATGCAGTCGGAGAACTCCGAGGATTACCGCCTCGGCAACATCCACCGTGTGACAAGCTGGGTCGGCTACCGGTTCACCGACTGGTTCCAGGCGACGGCACGGATCAATGCCCGAACCGAAGGGAAAATCCACGGCCAGGACCCGAATATCAGCGGTGCGGCTATCGGCGCCAATCCGGACAATTACGGAAGCGACCGGATCGGCGGCCTGCTCGGCTTCAACATCACGCCGGGGAACGGAGTGAGAATTGGTGCGGAAGCCGGCCTGCCCCTCTACGAAAAGGTTAACGGCACCCGCCTCGGTGCCAGCTGGAGCGCCAGGCTCGGCGTCACCTACATGTTCTAGGCCGGTAATCTGCCGTCAGGCCAAGCAGGCTCCTCTCCCAAGCCATCAAAACATCGGGAGGAGAGCCTGCCGCCCGACAGAAGTTCAGGCACGAGCATCCAGCATCTCGTAAATCGCCCCCATCGCAGTCAGATACCCGCGTGGACCAAGACCGCAAATAACCGCTGTCGCCGCTGCCGACAGCAGGGAATGCTCGTGCAGCTTGTCGCGCGCATGAATGTTGGAGATGTGCAGCTCGATCTTCGGACCCTCGAATATTTTCAAAGCATCGAACAGCGCGACCGAGGTGAAGCTGTAGCCCGCCGGGTTGATGATCAGCCCGTCGGCCTCGTCTTCGGCCTGCTGGATCATTTCGATCAGCTCGCCCTCATGGTTGGTCTGCTTGAACTCCAGCGGACCACGCGCCGCTTCCCGGCACCATCCCTCGACCTCACCAAGCGTCGTATATCCGTAGATATGTGGCTCGCGTTTACCGAGCTTGTTCAGGTTCGGACCGTTCAGGATATGAATCTTGTGTGTCACGGCGTTTCGCCTCCCTCTTGATTTCTTGCGCGCCCTCCCGGCACGGCGCCCCAAGTAACGCGGCTTTGATCTCATTCAGCAAGAGGAGGTGCCGGACGGCCTCGAGTTTTTTCACATACCGCGCGTATGATCTCATCGCGGTATTTGTGAGATCACTCCCAGGGAGGGAAGAGATGGACACGTCGAAGATCGATCCACGTATCTACGCGCTCTACGATCAGTATTGTCACAGCAGCATGAAGCGTCGCGAGTTCCTGAAACGCGCGTCGACCATCGCCGTGATCGGCGGAACCGGACTTGCCATGGCCGAGGCCCTGCTGCCGAACTATGCGGCGGCACAGACCATTTCCTTCACCGATCCCCGGATCAAGGCAACCTATGAAACCTATAAGTCTCCCGGTGGCAACAGCGGTGAGATGCGGGGTTATCTGGTGCAGCCGGCGGGCGACGGGCCGTTTCCTGCCGTTCTGGTAGTCCACGAGAACCGGGGCCTCAATCCGTATATCGAGGATGTTGCGCGCCGGGCCGCCGTTGCCGGTTTCCTGGCTTTCGCACCGGATGGGCTCTGGCCGGCGGGCGGGTATCCCGGCAATGACGATGACGGTAAGGTCCTGCAGGCCGGCCTCGACCGGGGCAAGATCCATGTCGACATGCTGAACGGTGCCAAATTCCTGAAATCACACCCGCTCTCGAACGGTAAGCTCGGTGCCACCGGGTTCTGCTTTGGCGGCGGTGTGGTGAACTATCTCGCCGTGGAAATGGGCGCTGATCTCAATGCCGGCGTGCCCTTCTACGGGCGCCAACCGGCGGACGCGGACGTGGCCCGGATCAAGGCGCCGCTGCTGGCCCATTACGCGGAAGAGGACCCGCGCGTGAATGCTGGGATCGAAGGCTTCGATGCTGCCCTCAAGGCGAATGGTGTCAGTCACGAGATCCACGTCTATCCCGGCACCAATCACGGCTTCCACAACAATTCGACGCCCCGCTACAACGAGGCTGCCGCGAAACTCGCCTGGGAACGGACGACTGCGTTTTTCACCGCCAATCTCGCGGGATAAGCGGCGCGATCAGTGCGGATCGGGGTAATGCGCCGCGACCTCGGCGCCGGCATTGAACAGCAGATCGATCATGCGCTGCTGTGACAGGGTCGGACGCCAGTTGCGGCGCACCGAGAGGCCGATCTGTCGTGGCGCGGCCGGGACACGAAAATTCAGCCGGGCCAGGATATTGAGGGACTCCTCGTGCCTGATCTGGTGCGCCGAGATCAGTGCCACCGCGTCGCTTTCCGTCAGGATACCCCGTATCAGGATGAGCGAGCTGGCCTCGACGACATGTGTCGGGCGCAGCTCCGGGCGATCCTCGAACATCCCCTCGAAATTGCTCCGGGTCGGTGCCCCGGGGCGCGGCACGATCCAGCTGAACCCCGACAGATCTTCCAGTGTGATTTCCGCTCGTGCCGCCAGCGGGTGGTCCGGGCGTGCAACCAGCGCCAGACGATCCTCGAACAGGGCTTTCTGCTCGATATCCGCGACGGCCTCGGGCGCCCTGAGGGCACCGATGAGCATATCAATCTCGCCGTATCGCAACGCGTCAACCAGCGTGTCATAGGGACCGTCGACCACGCTCAGATAGGCATCCGGGCGTTCATCGAGGAAGGCATTGATGGCATGAGGTAGCAGATAGGTCCGGGCCAGCGGCAGTGTACCGATCCTGACCCGCGCCGTATCCCGACCGCTCCATGCCGCGATATCCTCCAGCGCCTGTTCCAGCTCTTCGAAGGCAAGGGCCGCGTGCCGCGCCAACCGGTCCGCTGCCCGGGTCAGCACGACCCCGCGCGAGACCACCTCGAACAACGCGATCCCGGCATCTTTCTCAAGGCTGCGGGCCATTCTGTAGAGCGCCGACTGGGACATGCCGATCAGACGCGCTGCCCGTGAGAAGCTGCCGGTCTTCGCCACCGCCAGCAGCGCACGTAACTGGGCAGCGGTAATCCGGCGTTCAAATCCGCCCCCAGATCCGCCTGCCTGCTTCTGCCCCCGTCGCGCCGCGGGCCGTGTCCCTTCTTCAATATGCTGGATGGCTCGTTCGGCACGCTGGCGGAACAGCTCCCCGGGCTCGGTCAGCAGCAGCCCCTCCGTCGTCCGCTCGAACAAAGCCACCCCGACCTGTCCCTCAAGCTTCGCAATCGCTTGCGTTACAGCGGGTTGGGAGAGATGCACCCGGTGCGCGGCACCACTGATGCTGCCGAGCACGGCAACTTCGCAAAATGCCCTCAGGTGGCGAAAGTTGATGCGATTGACATCCATGAGACAGGCAACCTTCTACGCGCGGGGAACCAGTATGCATAAATCTTATACAGCTTGGCGCCGTTTGAAATTGGATGATCCGCGTGCGCGCCGCATAGTTGGGAGAATTTCCCAGTTGAGAGGCGAGAAATGGCAGGAAACAAGACCGCGCTGGTCATCAGCGCCCATGCGGCCGACTTTGTCTGGCGCGCGGGTGGCGCAATCGCGAAGCATCAGACCCTCGGTTACGACGTCACCGTCGTCTGCCTGTCTTACGGAGAACGCGGCGAGTCCGCCAAGCTCTGGAAAGAAAGCGGCATGACGCTGGAGAAGGTCAAGGCCGCGCGCCGGATCGAGGCGGAGAATGCCGCCGTCGCCCTCGGTGTTCACGATATCCAGTTCATGGATCTGGGCGACTATCCGCTGATTCTGGAGCGCGACGACAAGTACAAGCTGGTCGACATCATCCGCAAGGTGCAGCCCAGCTTCATGATGTCTCACTCGCAATACGACCAGTACAATACCGACCATATGTACACGACCGGGATCGCCCTCGAAGCGCGGATGATCGCGCAGGCCTGGGGCCATAATCCGGGCGAAAAGGTGCTCGGTGCGCCGCAGCTCTATCTGTTCGAGCCGCACCAGACTGAACAGATGGGCTGGAAGCCGGACACTTTCCTCGACATCACCGATGTCTGGGACAAGAAGCGGGCCGCCATCGAATGCATGGAGGGCCAGGAGCATCTCTGGGACTACTACACCAACGTGGCCGAAAACCGCGGCAACCATTTCCGGCGCAATTCCGGCGGCCAGGCCGGCGGACGCCCCGCACGCTATGCCGAGGGTTTCCAGTCCGTGTTCCCGCGCACCGTTGACGAGTTGTGATCATGAGCGAGCCCTGTTTCGACGTCGCGCATCTGGCCCATGTCGAGGTGCTGACAAACAAATTCGAAGAGAGCCTGGATTTCTTCGTGAACATCTATGGCCTGACCGAAAGCGGCCGGGACGCGAACTCCGTCTATCTTCGCGCCTTTGACGACTACGAGTTTCACACTCTGAAACTCACACGCTCCGACACCACCGGCGTCGGCCATATCGCCTACCGGACAAGTTCTCCGGAAGCGCTTGAACGGCGGGTCAAGGTCATCGAGGAGATGGGTTGCGGCATCGGCTGGGTCGATGGCGATCTCGGCCATGGCCGGGCCTATCGCTTCACCGATCCGGACGACCATGTATTCGAGCTCTATTACGACACGAACAAATATGTGGCCCCGCCGGAAGAAAAGCCGGCGCTGAAGAATATCGCCCAGCGCTTCCACGGACGCGGTGTCGGTGTCCGCAGGCTCGACCATCTGAACCTGCTGGCAACGAATGTCGAGGCGATCCGGGATTTCATGCAACAGGCTCTCGGCTCCCGCGTCACCGAGCAAATCATGCTCGATACCGGGAAGCTGGCAGGCTGCTGGTTCACGGTGAACAACAAGACCTACGATATCGCCTATACGCAGGATCATACCGGGGTCAAAGGCCGGTTCCATCATGTGACTTACGCGGTGGACCAGCGCGAGGAGATCCTGCGCGCCGCCGATATCTTCCTCGAAAACGGCGTCTTCATCGAGACCGGGCCGCACAAGCACGCGGTGCAGGGCACCTTCTTTCTCTATGTCTACGAGCCCGCCGGGAACCGGGTCGAGGTCGCCAATGCAGGCGCCCGGCTGATCCTTGCGCCGGACTGGGAGACGGTCACCTGGACGGAGAGCGACCGCAAGAAAGGTCAGGCCTGGGGCCTCAAGACCATCGAGTCTTTCCATACCCATGGAACACCGCCTGTTGCAGGAGGAAGCCACTGATGGCTGTCGTCGTCCAGAATATCGAGCGGGCCGATCCCGCCATCATCAAGGCCCTCGGCGAATGCGGAGTCGCCTCCGTGCATGAAGCGCAGGGCCGCAAGGGCCTGCTCGCCTCCTATATGCGGCCGATCTATTCAGGTGCAGCCATTGGTGCTTCAGCCGTCACCATCCTTGCCCCGCCCTGCGACAACTGGATGATCCATGTCGCCATCGAGCAGTTGCAGCCGGGCGACGTGATGGTGATGGCAACCACCTCGCCCTCCGACGCCGGCTATTTCGGCGATCTTCTGGCCACTTCCGCAAAAGCGCGCGGTGCCGTCGGCATGGTGCTCGATGCCGGGGTGCGGGACGTCCGCGACCTCACCGAAATGGGCTTTCCCGTCTGGTCCAAGGCCATCGGCGCCCAGGGCACGGTGAAGGAGACGCTTGGCTCGGTGAACGTGCCGGTGGTCTGCGCCGGGGCCCAGGTCAATCCGGGCGATGTCATTGTTGCCGACGATGACGGTGTCTGCGTTGTCCGCCGCGAGGAAGCGGCGGAAGTGCTGGAGAAGACCCGCGCCCGGATCGCGCTCGAGGAAGAGAAGCGGCAGAAGCTCGCCAGCGGTGTGCTCGGCCTCGACATGTACGACATGCGCGGCAAGCTGGCCGAAAAGGGCCTGAAATATGTCTGATGGCATCCGCGCCATGTGGATGCGGGGCGGGACATCGAAGGGTGGCTATTTTCTTGCCTCGGACCTGCCCGCCGACAGTGCGGAGCGGGACCGGCTGCTGCTCCGGATCATGGGCTCGCCCGACCCGCGCCAGATCGACGGGCTTGGCGGCGCCGATCCGCTGACATCCAAGATCGCCGTGGTGAAACCGTCGGAGCGCCCCGGTGTGGATATCGACTACCTGTTCCTGCAGGTTTTCGTCGATCAGGCCATCGTCACGGACGCGCAGAATTGCGGCAATATCCTGGCCGGTATCGGCGGTTTCGCTATCGAGCGGGGACTTGTCCCCGCACGGGACGGCAAGACGCCGGTGACGATCTTCATGGAAAATACCGATCAGACCGCAGTCGCCGTGATCGAGACGCCGGGCGGGCAGGTCCGCTATGACGGCGACGCCCGGATCGACGGCGTGCCGGGCACCGCGAGCCCGGTTGCGATCACTTTCCGCGACACCGCAGGAAGCACCTGCGGCGCCCTGCTGCCGACCGGCAACCCTGCTGACATCATCGACGGTATCGAGGCCACCCTGATCGACAACGGGATGCCTTGCGTGATCCTGCGAGCGGCGGATCTCGGCATATCCGGCACCGAGACGCGCGAGGAACTCGATGCCAATGACGCGCTGAAAGCGCGGCTGGAGGCGATCCGCCTGAAAGCCGGACCGCTGATGAATCTCGGCGATGTAACCGACAAGTCCGTCCCGAAAATGACCATGCTGTCCCCACCGAAAGCGGGTGGAGCGATCTCGACACGCACCTTCATCCCGCATCGCTGCCACGCCTCCATCGGCGTGCTCGGTGCGGTCAGCGTCGCCACCGCCTGCCTCATAGAGGGGGCCGTCGGCTCTGAGATGGCCATGATACCGGAAGGCAGCCGCAAGAGCATGCCGATCGAGCATCCGATTGGGGAGACGACGGTGATTGCGGAGACGGACGAGGCGGGAAACGTTGTCGCGTCCGGAATTTTACGGACCGCCCGGAAGCTTTTCGACGGTATTGTGTTCCCATAAGAAACTGAAAATCCCTTCCTACGGAAACGCACCATGACACAACGCATCACTTTCATCGGCTTCGGCGAAGCCGCAACGGCTTTTGTCGACGGCTGGACGGACGTCCCGGATATTCGCGCCTTCGACATCAAGACCGATGACGACGCCCAGCGACCGACCCTGCTCTCCCGCTATCAGGAGCATGGCGTCGCCGGACGGCTCAATGTGAAGGATGCGGTGACGGACGCGGACATGGTGTTCTGTACCGTGACTGCCGACCAAGCGCCGGTCGCGGCACAAGCCGCCGCCCCATATCTGAAGCAGGGCGCGCTCTGGTTCGACATGAATTCCTGCGCCCCGTCTTCGAAACGCCAGGCGGCGGAGACGATTGAGGCTGCTGGCGCACGCTATGTCGATGTCGCCGTCATGGCACCGGTCTATCCGCAGCAGAACCTTGCTCCCCTGCTGCTGGCAGGACCGCACGCGGCCGAGGCCGAGCAGCTTCTGAAAACCTTGCCGATGGCACCGAGGGTGGTCGAAGGACCGGTCGGATCGGCATCCTCGATCAAGATGATCCGCTCGATCATGATGAAAGGCATGGAGGCGCTGACCGCCGAATGCGTTCTTGCCGCCGTCAATGCCGGGGTCGACGAGGCGGTGCTGTCCTCGCTCGGAAAGAGCTATCCTGGCATCGATTGGCCCTTCCAGGCCGCCTACAATCTGGAACGCTCTCTCGTTCACGGCGCGCGCCGCGCGGCGGAAATGCGCGAAGTCGCGAAGACCGTGACGGATCTCGGGTTTCCGTCCGACATGGCCACAGCCACCGTCGCCTGGCAGGAACGTTTGGGGGCAGTGGAGCGCGACAAGGAGCTCGATCTGGAGGCCGCCGACTACCGCACGATCGTTGCTGATATTACCCCCGGGCTGCGCCGCAAGGATTGACGCCAACCCAACACTCTATGCATAAAACTTATCGCTTTGGCCGGTATTGAATTTGAACCGCACCTGCCATCTGTGAAAACTCGCGTCAATGAGTGCCGCATCGCGTGATAGCGGATGAACTCCTGTCGAAGAAGCGGAGTCATCGGATGCGGAAATTTGCCGCGACAAATTGTATACAAAAATTCAGGGAGGAAGATTGATGGCTTGGAAAACACAGTTGCGAATTATTGCCGCGGGTGCGGCCGTCGCAACACTCGGCGCCTTCACGCAAGGGCAAGCGGCCGACGCCGCCGACCTTGATCTCAGCGGAAAAACCGTCAATTTCGTGATCCCCTTCTCGGAGTCGGGCGGCTCCGCGAAATGGGCAAACTTCTACGCGCCACTGCTGAGCGAAGCCCTGCCGGGCAAGCCGACCGTGGCCGTCAAATACATGCCCGGCGCCGGCTCTACGAAGGGCGCGAACTGGTTCCAGAAACAGAGATACGAGGACGGAACCACGATCTTCGGTTCTTCGGGCTCGACACAGTTTCCCTATATGCTCGACGATCCGCGCGTTCGCTATGACTATAACGACTGGAACGTCGTGCTCGCCTCAGGCGTCGGCGGCGTTGCCTATCTGCCGCCGGATATTGCCAAGAAATTCGACGGCGATGCGGACGACCTGAAGGACATCAATTTCATCTGGGGCTCCCAGGGTGCGACACGGCTCGATTTGGTGCCGCTGCTGGCCTGGGAAATGCTCGGCATGAAAGTGGAGCCGGTATTCGGCATCAAGGGCCGCGGCGCCGGACGGCTGATGTTCGAGCGCGGCGAAGCCAATATCGACTACCAGACATCCCCGGCCTATCTGAAAGCCGTGGTGCCGCTGGTCGAGGACGGCAAGGCCGTGCCGATGATGAGCTGGGGCGTCCTCGACGCCAATGGCGACATCGTCCGCGACCCGACCTTCCCGGACATGCCGACCTTCAAGGAAGTCTGTGCGGCGACGGCAGTATGCGAAACCTCCGGCGATGCCTGGGAAGCCTGGAAAGCCTTCTTCATTGCCGGCTTCCCGGCCCAGAAGATGGTGTTCCTGCCGCAGGGCGCTCCGCAGGAAGCCCTCGACACCTATCAGAAAGCCTTCGAGGCAGTGATTGCCCGTCCTGACTTCAAGAAGCTGTCGGAAGCCCGTCTCGGGATCTATCCGCAGCTGACAGGGAAGCAGGCGGAAGCGACACTGAAGCTCGGCACCCAGGTCGACCCGAAAGCGAAAGCCTTCGTGAAGAGCTGGTTGAATGAACGCTACGGCGTGAAGCTGAACTGATCAGGCTTATGGAAGCGCCCCCGGACCAATGCGTCCGGGGGCGCTTCAACCTTATTTCTCCAGGGACTTGAACATGGACCTGATTTCGACGGCACTGCCCGCTCTCGGGGACGCCTTTGCTCTGATTCTGCATCCGGAGCAGATCGGCTTTCTGATCCTAGGCGTTGTGCTCGGCCTGTCCGTCGGCGTTTTCCCGGGGCTCGGCGGCATCGCCGGGCTGTCCATGGTCTTGCCGTTCATCTTCGGCATGGATCCGGTCTCCGGACTCGCCCTGATGGTCGGGTTGATCGCTGTGATCCCGACCTCGGACACTTTCGCCAGTGTCCTGATGGGAATTCCCGGCTCCTCCGCCAGCCAGGCGACAGTGCTGGACGGCTTTCCGCTCGCCAAGAAAGGCGAGGCAGCCCGGGCCCTCTCGGCGGCTTTTGCCTCCTCGCTGTTTGGCGGGTTGCTTGGCGCCGCCGTGCTGACAGTCTTTATCCTCGTCGCGCGCCCCATCGTTCTCGCGTTCGGCCTGCCCGAAATGCTGATGATCACCGTTCTCGGCCTGTCGGTCGTGGCAACGCTTGCGGGGCGCGTGCCGCTGAAAGGCATTGCCGCGGCCGGGCTCGGCCTGATGGTCGGCACCATCGGCGAAGCGGGGGCGGGCGGAAGCCTAAGGATGTCGACCTACGATGTGCCATATCTGATCGATGGCCTGAGCCTGGTCATTGTTGGCCTTGGCACCTTCGCCATACCCGAAATCATCGGCCTGCTGCGGCACGACCGGCCAATTGCCGGATCGGATAGCCTTGGCGCCGGATGGGCCGCCGGCGTGCGCGACTGGTGGAAGAACATCTGGCTGTCAGTGCGCTGTTCCGTGATCGGCGTGATCGTCGGCATCATTCCGGGGCTTGGTGGCTCTGTCGTCGACTGGATCGCCTACGGTCACACCGTCCAGTCTTCCAAGGACAAATCCAAATTCGGTTCCGGCGATATCCGCGGCGTGATCGGCCCGGAATCCTCGAACAACGCCAAGGAAGGCGGCGGGCTGGTGCCGACCATTATCTTCGGCATTCCCGGCAGTGGCTCGATGGCCATCTTCCTCGGCGGCCTCGGTCTGCTCGGCTACGACGCCGGCCCGCAGCTGATCCAGTACGAGCTCGACATCACCTATACGATCATGTGGTCGCTCGCCCTGGCGAATGTCATCGGCGCCGGGCTCTGCATCATGCTGTCCGGCACCATCGCCCGGCTGACCACGATCCGCTTCACCTTGCTCGCCCCTTTTCTGTTCATGATGATCGCCTTCGCGGCCTTCCAGTCCCGCCAGGATCTGGGAGACCTCGTCAGCCTGTTCGCCGTTGGCCTGCTCGGCATTCTGCTGCGCCGGTTCGACTGGTCGCGACCGGCCTTCCTTATCGGCTTCGTGCTCTCTCATCAGACAGAGAACTTCACCAACATGGCCAACCAGGTGGCCGGGGCAAAATTCCGGGTCGGGCTGGAACAGGGCTTCAGCTATATCGCCTCGCCGATCGTGCTGGCCATCCTCGCGCTCACCGTGCTTTCCGTCGTAATTGGCATTCGACAGGCGAAGCAAATCCTGCCCGAAGGCGCCGTCAAGACCGGTAAAAAACGGGCACCGATGGTCTTCCTGCTGGCCGTCATCGCCTATCTTGCCGTCGCCTGGGTCGACGCGCTCAGCATCGACCTGATCAGCGACAAGATCTTCCCGCTGACCATCTCGTCCATCACGCTGGTCTGCTGCCTACTGCTGCTCATCCAGATGATGCGTTCGCCGGAGACCGATGCCGTATTCGCAGACAGGGAGGCGGCCGGAAACGAAGATCACACCGGCGCCGGGCTCTGGGGCACGCTTGCCTGGTTCGCCGGCCTTCTGGTGCTGTCCAGTCTGTTCGGCTTCATACTGGCGCTTGCAATCTTCCTTGTGGCGTTCCTCGCTATCCGGGCCCGGCTCAAATGGCCTCGGGTTCTCCTTCTCAGTGGAGCGGGGATCCTGCTGATCTGCGTCATGGCCTATTCCCTCAACAGGGATTTTCCGCCCGGCCTGCTGCAAGACATGGTTCGTTTGCCATGGCCGCTCGGATAACCTCCCCGAAGGCATTTGCGGTGTCGGTTTTGGGTATTTCCGCAACCGGGAACCTTGCTGGAAAGCTCTCGTTCTCCGCGCCCGGCAAAGGGTTCTGGCTCCCCGCCATATTCGATTTTTGAATAGGCTGTGCAAGGTTTGAATTTCGGCGATCGGTTTTTCGCTGATACTTTCCGGTGGGTGAAAGAGTCAGCGGGCTGGCTCCGAATGACCGGAATTTATTGGAGATTGACCGGATTTTTATAACGACGGACCGAAATTTAGAATAATTATAGAAACGTCGGAAAATCGCACGGTTCACTTAAGAGCGAATTCCAAACCGGTCCTTATCCGGTAGTTCATCTGGGAGGTGACAATGAAACTCAATATCGTAAAGACCGCCATTGCAGCGGCGGCCCTGCTCTCCACTTCGGTCGTGGCGCAAGCTGCCGAAGTAACACTGACAATGTCCCATTTCCTCAGCCCGAAAGCCCCGCCACACGCCAAATTCCTTGAGCCGTGGGCGCGAAAAATCGAGGCAGAGTCGAACGGACGCATCAAAATCGAGATCTTCCCGTCCATGACACTCGGCGGCAAACCGCCGGAACTCTATCGCCAGCTTCGCGACGGCGCGGCCGACATCGTCTGGACCCTGACCGGCTATACGCCAGGCGTCTTCCCGCGGGCCGAGGTTTTCGAGCTGCCGGGCGTCCATGGCGGTTCCGCCAAGGCGACGACCCTGGCCATTCAGGACAATTTCGGCCTGGTCGCGGATGACTTCAAGGACATCAAACCACTGCTCGTTCACGTACATGCGGGACAGGCGATCCACCTCGTGAACGGCTGTATCGATGGCGTTCAGGACCTCAAAGGCATGAAGCTCCGGACACCTTCGCGGACCGGTGGCTGGATGATTTCTGCCTGGGGCGCCGAACCTGTCGGCATGCCGGTACCGGCCCTGCCGCAGGCGCTCTCGAAAGGCGTCGTTGACGGAGCCCTGATCCCGTTCGAGATCGTTCCGCCCTTCAAGGTGCACGAGCTGACCAAGTGCTCCGTGGTCGGTGCCAATGGCAGCCGCTTCGGCACCTCTGTCTTCCTGTTCGCCATGAACAAGGACCGCTATGAGAGCCTCCCGGCGGACCTCAAGGCAATCATCGATGCGAATTCCGGCATGGCCATCGCCGAGCAGGCAGGCACGCTCTGGGACGAGATCGAGGCACCGGGTCAGATGCTTCAGAAGAAGACCGGCTCGCCGGTGAAGGAACTCGACCAGGCCGCAACCGACGCCTTTGCCAAGCTGGGCGGTGCCGTCACGGCGAAATGGGTTGAGGAAGCCGGCAAAGTCGGCATCGATGCGAATGCTCTGGTCAAGGCCGCGAAAGCGTCCGTCGCCAGCCATTCCAACTGATAGACCTTTCCGTACTTGACCGGCGGGACGCCAAGGGCGTCCCGCCGGCATTCTGGAGAATTGCGCGGTGAAACTGATCGAGCGGCTGGTCTCCCAGTGGGCCCTTCTGGGGGGAGCGCTGGTTTTTGCAATCATGATCGTTACATCGGTCAATGTCGGAGCCTTCGGCCTCGATCGTATTGCCCGCATGTTCTCGGCGAATATATCCGGCCTGCCTGGATACGAGGACTTCGTGCGTCTCGCCATTTCCTGCGCCGCCCTGATGTTCTTTCCCTATTGCCAGCTGCGCCGCGGCCATGTGGTGGTCGATCTCTTCGCCTCCTCCTTTCCGGCAGCCTTCGTCCGATTTCTTGACCGTCTCTGGCTCGTCATCATCACACTTCTGGCATTGTCGCTGTTCTACTGGATGATCCTCGGAATGCTGGAAACCATCTCGGACAACGCCTTATCGCCGGTTCTGGGCTGGTCTGAATGGCCCTTCTATGTTCCCGGTATCATTTCCTTGTTCTTGTGGGCCCTGACGGCCGGATTTCAGGCCATCAAGGGGTTCGAAGATGTTTGATCGCGAAACAATCGGCCTGATCGGCTTTGCCATCCTCTTTGTGCTTCTTGTCTTCCGGGTTCCCGTCGGTCTGGCCATGATCATGGTCGGGGTCGGCGGTAATTTCGCCCTCTCGATCATCGCGCCCTACCTCCGGTTCGAGCCTTATCTGGCCCAGTTCAAGACCTTGCTCTGGGGCACGGTCGCCAATTATTCCCTTTCCGTCGTGCCGCTCTTCATCCTGATGGGCTATCTCGCCAGCCACTCGAAACTGAGCCGCGATCTTTTTCAGGGCTTCAACGCGCTGGTCGGCCATTTCCGTGGCGGCGTCGCCATGGCGGCAATCGGCGCCTGCGCCGGTTTCGGCGCGGTCTGCGGCTCGTCACTGGCGACTGCCTCGACGATGGGCCGTGTGGCCCTGCCGGAACTCGAACGGCTGCGTTACGCGCCGAAACTTGCGACGGGAACCCTGGCCGCTGGTGGAACGCTCGGCATCCTGATCCCGCCCTCCGTCGCTCTGGTGATCTACGCCATCATCGTCGAGGCCTCGATCATCCAGATGTTCCAGGCGGCGATCATTCCCGGCCTACTTGCGGTGCTCTTCTTCATCCTGGTGATCGCGGTAATGGTTCGCCTGAAGCCGGACCTGGCTCCGGAAGTCGCCGTCATGACGCCGCCTGAAAAGCGGCGCGCCCTGCTCCGCCTCGTACCCGTCGTTTTGATTTTCGGCTCCATCATTCTCGGTCTCGGGATCGGCCTGTTCACCCCGACACCGGCCGCCGCAGTTGGCGCGATGGCAATCCTGCTCTATGGTCTCGCGCTCCGTTTCAAGAGCAAAGATGCCGGGCTGTCTCTCACGGGCATCAAGTCCTCCGTCCTCGATACGGCCGTTACCAGCGGCATGATCTATTTCATCCTGTTCGGCGCCGAGGTCCTGAAAGGCTTCTTTGCCCGCGCCGGATTGCCGGCGGCGATGGCGAGCTGGGCGACGGACAGTGGCGTCGATCCGTGGGTGTTGATGGTCCTGTTGCTGATGATGCTCATCGTGCTTGGCTGCTTCATGGACTCACTGGCCATGATCCTGGTCGTGGTGCCGTTCTTCTGGCCAGCCCTAGTAGAGGTCAATGGCGGCGACTACGCGACCGCCGCCACAGCCGCCTACGGACTCGGCCTCGAGGATCTGAAAATCTGGTTCGGCATTGTCGCGCTGGTCGTGGTCGAATTGGGCCTGATAACGCCCCCCGTCGGGCTCAATGTCTTCATCATCGCGACGATGGCGCGCGGCATCCGGATGGGAGAAATCTTCGCCGGTGTGATGCCGTTCTTTGGCATCGAGATCGTCCGGATTGTCATCCTGCTTCTGCTGCCGGGGCTCTGCCTGTTCCTGCCGCACCTGTTATCCGGAGGCTGATTACTCGAAGGCTGCTGACAGGTCTGTTCTCGGAGGCATCATGCGCCCCGGACACTGAATTGACCGCGCCCTATCAAATCAAGAAACGAATGAGGAAACGCAGCAATGATCCCTGATAACTGGGACCCTGGTCACTGGGATAAGGAAACCGACGTCGTCATCGTCGGATTCGGCGGCGCCGGTGTCGCGGCAGCGGTATCGGCCTACGATCTCGGATCCAAGGTCATGATCCTGGAAAAGGCTCCGAAAGGTCTGCATGGCGGCAACACGCGGGTCGCGGCCCAGGGCTATCTCAACGTCTCTTCCAAAGATGAGGCCATCACCTATCTCACCGCGCTCTGCGGCCCCTACAAGGTGCCGGAAGAGATGATCCGCGTCTGGGCCGACGAGATGGCCGTCAATAACGAGTGGCTGGCCGGGCTCGGCGGCGATCCTCAGGAACACCAGCATCCGCCGGCGGGCATCGAGTTTCCGGAACTGCCCGGCGCGCAAAGCTCCCACAAGTTCCATGACGGCCCGAAGCTCGGCTACGGGCTGACCTGGGATCGGTTCGAGAGCTTCGTGCTGGAGCGCGACATCCCGATCCTCTATGAGACGCCGGGCCGCGAGTTGATCCAGCACCCGGAGACGAAGGAAATCCTCGGCGTCCGGGCAGAGCATGACGGCAAGAGCATCCTGATCAAAGCCCGCAAGGGCGTGGTGCTGACCTGCGGCGGGTTCGAGAACAACCAGGACCTGATCCGCACCTACCTGACAGGCGTGCCCTACTGCTATCCGTCAGGCAGCCCCTACAATGAGGGCGACGGCATCCCGATGGCCCAGGCGGTCGGCGCGGATCTCTGGCACATGAATAATTTCGCCGGTCCCTCAATGGCTCTGAAAGTGCCGGAATTCCCGGCCACCCTGTCGATGCAGCCGCTGCATTTCTCCAAGGAGTTTCCCGGCGGCATGATCGTCGTCGGCCCGGACGGCAAGCGCTTCGGCGACGAGAAGTTCAAGACCCGGCACGGCAAGGTCCCGGTGAACGGTGTCTGGAAGGCACTGCAGGTGCCCTGCCCGATGTTCATGATCTTCGACCAGCCGCTGATGGCAGCCGGCCCGCTCTACAACAAGGAGCCGAACCGGGGCTGGACGGCGATGATGGATCGCTATGACTGGAGCGCGGACAATTCAGCCGAGCTGGAAAAGGGCTGGATCAGGAAGGCGGAGAGCATTGCGGAGCTTGCCGGGATCATCGGCGTCGATGCCGCCGCGCTGGAAGACACCATCGCCCGCTGGAATGCCGGGGCGGGTAACGGCGAAGACCCGGAATACGGCCGCAAGCTGATGCTGTCGCCGTTCTCCGAAGGCCCGTATTACGCCATTGAGCTTTCCCCCTCGATGATCAACACCCAGGGCGGGCCGCGGCGGAACGAGCGGTCGGAAATCCTGCGCCCGAACGGTGAAAAGATCCCGCGCCTCTACAGTGCGGGGGAACTCGGCTCGATCTACAGTTATCTCTATCAGGGCACCGGCAATATCGGTGAATGCCTCGGCTTCGGCCGGATCGCCGGCCGCAATGTCGCGGCTGAGACGCCCTGGGACTGACAGATCTCCACCCCTCAAACGACAGAGCGGAGGCGCAAGGCCTCCGCTCTTTGAGATCTGATTGGGCGGTGATCCGCCCCGGCGTTCCTACTTCTCGGGAATCAGGCCTTTCGGCGCAAAGCGCATGACCAGCAACAAAATCGCGCCCATCAGCAGGTAGCGCATATAGACGGAACCGGCGACGAGATGCTCTGCCAGGGCAGACCCTTCCGGCATCGGTGCGGTCAGGACGTTCATGACCCAGCTTCCAAGCGGCTCCGCCTGGATCCACAGGAACCAGATCACGAACCCGCCGAGCACCGCGCCCCAGTTGTTGCCGGACCCACCCAGGATCACCATCACCCAGATCAGGAAGGTGTACCGCAGCGGAATATAGCTGGTCGGCGTCAACTGGCCGTCGAGGGTCGCCAGCATGGCACCGGCAACACCGCAGACGGCGCAGCCGAGCACGAAGACCTGCAGATGCCGGGCCTTCACATCCTTGCCCATGGCCGCCGCCGCGTCCCGGTTGTCGCGGATCGCCCGCATCATCCGTCCCCAGGGCGATTGCAAGGCCCGCTCGGCCAGCCACATGATGATGGCCAGAACGGCAATGAAGAGCAGGGCATAACAGATCTTCACGAACACACCGGCTGCTTCCGACGTGTCGCTCACCCCAAGCGAGGAGGCGAAGGAGATGAACCAGTCCGCCTCGACAAGATCCACCTCGTAGGGCACTGGGCGCGGAATGCCGGTCACGTTTTTCACCCCGCGCGAGAGCCATTCCTCATATTTGATAATGGCGATGATGATCTCTGAAATGCCGAGGGTTGCGATCGCCAGATAATCTGCGCGCAGGCCGAGAGAAATCTTCCCGATCAGCCAGCCCGCGCCGGCCGCCACAAGACCGCCGACAGGCCATGCCAGCAGGACCGGCAAGCCGAGGCCTCCGAGATAACCGGTCAGTGCGGGATCAATCGCTTCGATCCGCTCCGTCGCCGGACCAAAGAAATGCATCGTCAGGAAATAACCGGGGATAAGCAGAAGAACCACCACATATGGGCGTAATCCCCGTGGAACGGCACGACGGGCGAGCATGATGGCGACGACGGTTCCCACAAGAGACAACAACGACAGGAAAAGGTCACCGCCCGCGACCTCCCACGCCTCCTGCACAGGCGCCATGGAAATCAGCACGGCGGCAAGCGCGCCAAGAGCGGTGAAGCCCATGATGCCGACATTGAACAGGCCGGCATAACCCCACTGCATGTTCACGCCGAGCGCCATGATCGCCGAGATCAGACACAGATTCAGAATGCCGAACGCAACGTTCCAGCTCTGGAAAAAGCCGACTGCGATCAGTACCAGGCCCATCAGGCTGTAATAAAGGGCGACCTTCTTCGTCATATGACTTTTCCTCGAATGATGCCCGTCGGTCTGACCAGCAGAACAGCCACCAGGATGACGAAGGACACCGCGAATTTGTAATCGGTGGAAAGCAGCTGGACGAGCCCGTCCGGTACCCAGCCGCCCGGGCCGAGATAGGCCAGGAAGCGCTTGAAGGCATAGGTCACCATCACTTCCGAGAAAGCGATGATGAAGCCCCCAAGCACCGCCCCCACCGGCTGGCCGATACCACCCAGAATGGTCGCGGCGAAAATCGGCAGCAGGATCTGCAGGAAGATGAAAGGCTTGTAGGTCTTGTCGAGACCGTAAAGCGTGCCGGCAATGGCCGCGAGGGCGGCCGCAATGATCCAGGCAATCAGAACCACCTTCTCCGGATCGATACCGGAGAGCAGCGCCAGATCCTCATCATCGGAATATGCCCGCATGGCCTTGCCCCAACGCGTCCTTTGCAGGAACCAGAACAGGAAGGCGACGACGATCAGCGCGACCACCACGGTGATCACCTGGCTTTGCTTGATGGCAATGCCCTGATCAAGGCCGGTGGCCGCCTTGAATTCCCGGACGGTGACCAGGAACCGGGCGCCGTCCGCGAAACTCTGGTCGTCCGGGCCGATGATGATACGGATCAGCCCCGCCATCACGAACATGACGCCCACCGACACGATGGCGAAAACGATCGGGTTCGACCGCTTGCGGCGGTAGAAGCGGAAGACGAAACGATCCGTCAGACACGCCATGCCAATGGCGGCGAGAATGCCGATCGGAAGAGCCAGAAGTGCCGTTGGCAATGGCGCGATACTGACCCCTTGCGATTGCAGGAACCAGGTGGCGAGGATCGCCGCCATGGCGCCAAAGGACATCATCTCGCCATGCGCAAAATTGGCGAAGCGCAGGATGCCGAAAATGATCGTGACCCCGAGCGCACCGAGCGCGAGCTGGGCGCCATAGGCGAGCGCCGGGACGAGGACGAAATTGCTGAGCAGAGCGAATGCGTTGGCGATATCCATCTCAGCCCCCGAGGAAAGAACGGCGAACTTCCTCGTTCGCCAGAAGGGCCTCGCCGGTATCGGTGAAGCGGTTGGTGCCCTGCACGAGGACAAAGCCGTGATCGGCGATCTCCAGCGCCTGGCGTGCGTTCTGCTCGACCATCAGAATGGCTATACCTGTGCGCGCGATCTCGACGATCTTGTCGAACAACTCGTCCATCACTATCGGTGAGACACCGGCCGTCGGCTCATCCAGCATCAGCAGTTTGGGTTTGGTCATCAGCGCGCGGCCGACCGCGACCTGCTGGCGCTGTCCACCGGAAAGCTCGCCCGCCGGCTGATTGCGCTTCTCGGCCAGAATCGGGAACAGGGAGAATACCTGCTCCTTGGACTCCGAAATGTCGTCCTCGCGGATGAAGGCGCCCATTTCGAGGTTTTCCTCGACGGTGAGCGAGACGAAAACATTCCGGTTCTGCGGCACGAACCCCATGCCGTGACGCACCCGCTCCTGCGGGGCCATGGAGGTAATATCTTCCCCGTCGAAGACAACGCTGCCCTCGCGCAGGTTCAACATGCCGAACACCGCCTTCATCGCTGTCGACTTGCCAGCCCCGTTCGGGCCGACAACGACGGCGACTTCGCCGCGTTCCACGCGCAATTCACAGTCTGTCAGGATATCGGCCCCGCCATAGCCGCCGGTCATGCCGGTTGCGGAAAGAAAACTCATTGTTCCGACACCCGCTTGTGTTTGCGGCCGGTCCCGAGATAGGCCTCGATAACTTCTTCGTTGTTCATCACCTGATCGACGGTGCCTTCCGTGAGCAGCTTGCCCTCAGCCATGACGATGACCGGATCGCAAAGCCGAGCGATGAAATCCATATCATGCTCGATCAGGCAGAAAGTGTAGCCGCGCTCCTTGTTCAGACGCTGGATCGAGCGTGAGATGGTTTGCAGCAGCGTGCGGTTCACGCCAGCGCCAACCTCGTCAAGAAACACGATCTTGGCATCGACCATCATGGTGCGGCCGAGTTCGAGCAGCTTCTTCTGACCACCGGAAAGATTACCGGCCAGCTCATTTTCGAGATGCTGGATTTCCAGGAATTCGATTACGTCGCGGGCGCGCTCGCGGACCTTTTGCTCGGTCTCGCGCACCGCGGCGAAATTGAACCAGGCATGCCGCAAATCCTCACCGGACTGGTCGCCCGGGACCACCATCAGGTTCTCCAGCACGGTCAGGCTGGAAAACTCGTGAGCGATCTGGAAGGTACGCAGCAGTCCCTTGTGGAACAGCTCGTGCGGCTCCAGTTCGGTCACATCCTCACCGTCGAGAAAAATCTTCCCCGACGTAGGCGGAAAAGCGCCGGCGATGATGTTGAAGAGCGTCGTCTTCCCTGCCCCGTTCGGACCGATAAGCCCGGTGATGGAGCCTTGCTGGATTTCCAGCGACACGCCGTTGACGGCGTGGATGCCACCAAATCGCTTGGTGACGTTTTCAACTCGGATCATTTTTCAGTCCATATAGGCGAAACGGTCAGGCTGACGCCCGACCGTTTCCCAATAAAGTCTCTGCCTGACCGATCAGTGATAACCGACGGTTTTCCATTTACCGTCAGCAACCGTGGTCTCGCGGAAGCTGCCCGCGGACTCGCCCGGCGCGATCAACTCAAGCGCGGTGCCGCCGACATAGTCGATGTCGCCGCCATCGGCAAGAATCTTGAGTGCTTTCGCGAGTTCACCCGGGAAGATCTTCTCGCCGGGAGCATTCGACACCTTCTCGATATGGCTCTTGTAGGCTGCCGGATCGGTGCTGCCTGCGGATTGCATGGCCAGCAGAAGAATGGCGGACGCGTCATAAGCTTCCGGAACATACGGATCGTCGCCCTTGAAGCCTTTGCCTTCGGCCAGCTTTGCCAGCAGCGCCGCGCCCGGGCTATCGGTGCCCGGATTGGTGCCGATGGAACCGTCGAGATCGGCGCCGAAATGATCGGTCAGCGCTTCACCGACCATGCCGTCGGGCAGGACGAACCGGTCGAAGGCACCGGTGTCGAGAGCAGCCTGGATCATGCCCTTGCCGCCTTGGTCGAGATAACCTGCAACAATCAGGATATCGCCGCCAGCGGCCGCGAGCGTTGCGACTTCAGCGGAGTAATCGGCTTTGCCGTCTTCGTGCGCGGCAACGGCGGTGATCTTGCCGCCCTTGGCTTCGAAAGCGGACTGGATCGAGTCAGCCAAGCCCTTACCGTAATCATTGTTGGTGTAGGTCAGAGCAGCAGACTTGATGCCCTGCGCGACAAGAACACTGCCGATGATCTGGCCCTGACGGGCGTCGGACGGAGCGGTGCGGAAAAAGAGACCATCATCCTCAATGGTGCTCAAAGCCGGCGAAGTAGCCGACGGGGAAATCATCACCATGCCGTTCGGGCGGGCGACATTGTTGAGGACCGCAGTGGTCGCGCCGGAACAGGTCGCGCCGACGATACCAGCAACCCCCTCGGACGTGATCAGGCGATCGGCAGCAGCCGTCGCTGCAGCCGCATCGACGCAAGTGCTGTCGCCACGGACGGACACAACCTTCTTACCGCCGAGGAATGCGCCACTGTCGGACACTTCCTGGATGGCCATTTCACCACCAAGCGCCATCGGCTTGACCAGTGATTCCGTTGGGCCCGTAAAGCCCTGCAGCATTCCGATTTTGACGGCGTCTTGCGCATGAGCAGCTGTCGTCGACATTACCGCCGCACACAACAACGGTAGAAATCGTTTCATGGTCGCTTCCTCTATAAGGTTTCGTTTCGTGATTCTGAACACTATACAAATCACCACGTGCCCGGCAACGGCAAGCGCTTTACTCCGGAGAGAATCTACTACCCTGTCAGGGTATGATTCTCAGTCCGCCATATCCGGTAGCATCCCAATGATCGCTCCCATCACTCGCTCGAAAGAGGCGCGGGCGCGAGCAGATTGCGTGCGTCCACGAAAGTATCCATGGACGAGGCCCTTTTCCTCGACCCACTCGGCTTGCCCGCCCTCATCCCGGATTCGGGCACAATAGAAATCGCCGTCCGACGACAGGGGATCGCATTCCGCCGTGAAGACAATTGTCGGCGGCAGTCCCAAAAAGTCCGGATCGGCGTAGGGAACGAGCCTCGGGTCGGAATAGTCCGGATTATCGTTGGTGCGCAGCCGGAGATAGACATCGAGATCCGCCTCCGCCAACAATGGCGCATGGGCGTGCGTGACACGACTGCCGCCATTTCCGGGACCGCACAGAGAAGGATAGACAAGCACCTGCCCTATCGGCGGGCGCGGCAAGCTGCGAGCATGATGCGCGAGGCAGGCGGCCAGATTGCCGCCGGCTGACTCTCCCATCAGCACAACCGGCTTGCCGACGGTCCGGCTTATCCACTCGAAAGCAATGCAGGCATCCTCGAAAGCAGCTGGGTGGGCATGCTCGGGCGCAAGCCGGTAATCTACCGCAAGCACCTGAAACCCGGTACGCGCGCTTGTTTCCGCGCAAATATCGTCGTGACTTTCCAGGCCGCCGAGAACAAAGCCGCCACCATGGAAGTACAGAATGACGGCACGGTCGTCCGGGTCCTCCCGCTGGTAAAGCCGGGCCGGCAGCGCTCCATCAGGGCCGTCGAGCGACAAGTTCCGCGACGTTACATTCTCCGGCGACGCCTCCCGGAAAACCTCGGACATATGATCATAGATCCTGCGGTTCTCCGCCATCGGAAGATTCAGGGATTCCGGTGGATAGAACCCGTTCATCCGGTCAATGAAACCAAGAACCTCCGCATCCAGATAGGCACAATAATCCATAATCAAAATCGTCCCCTTTAAGCCTGACGTTACTAGAGACCGGATCAGATCCCGTGCTCAACCCGCTTGCGATGGCTCCGGATCGCCTTGCATCCCGGGCCGAGCCGTGCCGGTAGAGGGTCGAGCAGGCTGCATCATGAATCCCGTCTTCCGATGCGGCCATCAGCGCCTCATCCTGCCTGGAAACGCAGCGTGGAGACTCATAACGGGAGCTTACTCCACAGTTCGGAAAATCAAGCTGCTGACGGGGGAGCTGTTTTCTGACTAAAGTTCATTGTCTGGTACGATTTGGGGACTATCTCGTCAGACAGGCATCAGGGCCGATCACAAGGATAACCTTTGATACATCAAGGCAACTCCCAATTTAGAGCAACATCGCCGCTCGGCAGATGGCCGCAGGTGCCCGCGCTTGCCTCCGGCTGGTCGTACGGGTGTTGCCCTCTCGATGCACGCTCCCAGAGTTTCGGACCATTCGCCAATCTGGTTGAAACCTGGCAACAGCGGCGACCGGACGGAGGCGGCTTGCCTCCGCGCAAGGCATTCGAAATCAATGATTTCGAGGCTTGGCTCGGCCGCATATTCATCGCCAAGATCAAGCGTGATCCGATCGACATCCGTTTCACGCTCTGGGGCACCACGCTCGCCGATTGGTGGGGCGTCGATTACACCGGGGAGACTCTCGGGAAACAGTCGGAAAGCCCCGAGAGCTGGGAGACTGAACGGCGCTATTTCGAAGCGATGTCGAAGGCGCCGTTCATCGGCATTGCCGGCGGCCTTCTTACGCAACACGGACGCGATCACATCAAGGTCCTCGGTCTGGACCTTCCGCTATCGGCAGACGGAGGCGGATTAGACCAGGTGCTGTCGGCGCACATCAGGATAGATCTCGACGAAACGTTCAGCACGATAGCGCCGAACTGCCCGATTACACCGTTTGACGGCAACGATCCTTAAGCAGGCCTGGCCGGTAGAAATCAGGCTGAAACCCTAACGCCCCCCCGCTCTCCACCGCTCTCTCTGGCAACGGCGGCGCGCGCAGCCGCATCGGCAAAGACCGCCCCCACACCAATCAGCACCGGACGATCAAATCCGATCTTGTCTATCCCGTTCCCAAGCGCCGACAGAGTACCGAACCAGCACAGCTCAGCAGGCCGACTGATATCCCGCGCCACGGCGACCGGTGTTTCTCCCGGCAGGCCAGCGTCCAGGAGGCGGGACGAGATTCGTCCACCCATGCGGCCCCCCATGTAAAACAGCGTCGTCGTTGCCGGGTCGGCGAGGCCCTTCCAGTCGAGTGTCTCCGGCAGACCGCCATCCCGTGAATGACCGGTGACAAAGCGAACCGATTGCGCCCGGTCACGATGCGTCAGAGACGTCGCGAACGCCGAGGCCATGGCCACGCCAGCAGTCACGCCCGGCACAACCGTCACCGGAATGCCGGCACCCTCCAGCTCCGCGATTTCCTCGCCCGCGCGCCCAAAAATCATCGGATCGCCGGACTTCAGACGCACCACGTGCTTGCCCTGCCCCGCCAGCTTCACCATCAGCGCGTTGATATCTTCCTGACGGCAGGAGTCTCGTCCGCCGCGTTTACCGACCAACATGCGCTTTGCCTCGCGCCGGGCCAGCTCAAGCACCTCATCCGACACCAGGTCGTCGAACAGAATGACGTCCGCCGATTGCAGGACACGGACAGCCTTGACGGTCATCAGATCCGCCGCGCCGGGACCGGCACCGACCAGTGTGACCTGGCCCTGACGTGCCTCTTTACCGGCACCAATCAGGCGGGAAACGAACCCGGAGGCATTGCCGGACATCCGGTCCGGCACCGTCCCTGAGAATGCGTGATCGACAAACCACTCCCAGAACGCGCGGCGCCCGGCACCCGGCGTGCACCGAGCCATCACCTCGTCGCGGACACGTTCGGCAAGAGCGGCCCATGCAGTCAGCGCACGTGGCAGAACCGTTTCGATCCGGCGGCGCACGGCCTGGCCGAGGATGGGCGCCGCACCGCTGGTCGAAATGCCGACGACCACAGGAGAGCGATTGACGATGGAGCCGAACTGGACCTGACAATAGTCGGGCTTGTCGATCACATTGACTATGACACCTGCCGCACGAGCCGCCGCATGGAAGCGGGCCGCTTCTGCATTTGACCCTGCATCGCAGATAGCGAATGCCATGCCGTCGAGATCGGCTTCGCACCAGTCGCGCCCGGTTCTCATGATTTCACCGGAAGCGGCTCCGCCGCCCAGCAGATCCTGCATCTCTTCGGAGACATCTTCGGCAAAGACAGTAACCATGGCGCCGGAGGCGGCCAGCAGCTCTGCTTTCCAGGCGGCAGCGTCCGTGCCGCCCGCCACCAGCACCGGCTTGCCTTCAAGTGTGCAGAAGACAGGCAAAACCGACAAAGGTTCCAGCCGCGCCGGGCGGCGTTCAACCGGCTTTCTGATGTCTTGCATTATCGATGACCCTCTGAATTTCACCCCGGCATGACCCGCAATTGCTACCGGCTGAGAGCACAGCGCCAATCTCGTCAACGGTCGACGCACGTCCTTCCGCGACAGCGCCCGCAATCCGGTTGATGCCGACACTGAAGCAGGAACAGATGATTGAGCCTTCCTCGACTTCTCCCGCCCCGGGCCGTCCAGCGAGCGTCAGGAGCCGGTCCTGGGGACGGCTGAAATCCGCTTCGAGAAGACCGGCCGCCCAATTCCGGGAGGCCGCGACCGGTTCCGGCCCGACGAACAGCGCGCCGATCAGCCTGTCATTCTCGAAAGCCGCGAACCGGTGATATCCACTGCTTTCATCCAGGAAAGAAAGCAGCTCCTGGCCCGCCCCCATGCCGAACAGCGCACGGGTATAGGCCGGCCAGTCCCGGGGGTTTGTATCCCCCGCAAGTTCAAGGCGCCATCCACCCGGCGCCGTCGCCAGCGCCCAGTAACCGTCTGGAACCGCCTGCGGGCGTTCCCGCAGAACAGCGAAGCCAAACCATTTGGGGGTCACTGCGGAGATCCGGGCAAACGAGCCTTTCAGCGCAGGTTGGCCGGATACCGGGTCGGTGTCAGGCTTGATCACGGTGCCGATCCGGCCCGCGCTCGAAAACTGGGCTGTCCAGTGCATCGGCACGAAAACGGTGCCCGGAGCCACCCGGTCGGAATGCAGCACCCGAAGGGTCGCAGTTCCAAAACCGGATTCCACACGGGCAAGCCCGGCTGCGTCCAGACCGAGCGCGTCGGCGTCCCGGAGGTGAATTTCGAGGAAGGGCTCGGCGATATGCTGCGACAGCCGGGCAGACTTTCCGGTGCGCGTCATGGTGTGCCAATGATCGCGGACGCGGCCGGTATTCAGCCTGAAAAGACCCGGCTCCCGTGCACGCTTGGCTGGCGCCGTGACCGGTATAAGCTTCGCCCGTCCATCCACCGTGGGAAACCCGCCAGCGGAAAACAGGCGCTTCTCATCCTGTCGCTTTTCAGTGCCTGCAAGCGGCCACTGGAACGGTAACATCTCATCAAATTCAGCCGCTTCGATATCGGCATGGGCGGCGAGCGAAAAGATCCGTGCGCCTTCGTTCCGATAGTCGGAAAGCCGGGCATGCTCACGATAAATATCCGCCGGAGACTGATAGGGGAAAGCCTCGGCAAATCCCATCCGCCGCGCAACTTCGGAGACGATCCACCAATCAGCCTTTGTCTCCCCCGGTGCTTTCAGAAAGGCGCGCTGACGGGAGACCCGGCGCTCCGAATTGGTCACGGTCCCGTCTTTTTCGCCCCAGGCCGTCGCCGGAAGCAGCACATCCGCATAGCGGGTCGTATCGGTCTTCTCGATCACATCGCTGACCACCACGAACGGGCAAATCTCCAGCGCCCGTGTGACCAGGTCCGCATTCGGCAGGCTGTCGGCCGGGTTCGTTGCCATGACCCAGAGCGCCTTGATCCGCCCATCGGCAACCGCATCAAACAGATCGACAGCCTTCAGGCCCTGACCGTGCGGCAGGCTATCGCTGCTCCAGAAGCTGCCGACAGTGTCACGGGCAACCGGATCACCCAGATCCATATGGGCAGCAAGTTGGTTGGCGAGTCCGCCGACCTCGCGCCCACCCATCGCGTTCGGCTGTCCTGTGACGGAGAACGGCCCCATGCCCGGGCGGCCAATCCGGCCCGTCGCCAGATGGCAATTGATGATCGCGTTCACCTTGTCGGTCCCGGAGGCGGACTGGTTCACGCCCTGGCTATAGACCGTGACAACACGCTCCGTCCCGGCATAGGCCGCGTAGAAAGCCTGGATCGTTCCCTCGGACAGGCCGGTCGCTTCGGCGACACGCTCCACCGTCCATTCCGCCGTCGCCGAAACAGCTTCGTCAAAACCCGCCGTATGCAGCGCGATATAAGAGCGGTCGAGCGCACCGGTCTCGGAGAGATGACGCAGCAATCCGTTAAACAGCGCAGCGTCCCCATCCGCTTCCACCGGCAAGTGGCTGTCGGCGGCATCGGCTGTCACCGTACGGCGCGGGTCGATGGCGACGATGCGCATGTCCGGCCGCTGCTCCCGCGCGGCCACGACTCGCTGGAAAAGCACCGGATGGCACCAGGCCAGATTGGAGCCGACCAGGATCAGTAAATCCGCCTGCTCCAGATCCTCATAGGTGCCGGGGACGATATCCTCCCCGAAGGCCCGCTTGTGACCAGCGACGGACGAAGCCATGCAGAGCCGGGAATTGGTGTCGATGTTGGCGGAGCCGATGAAGCCCTTCATCAACTTGTTGGCGACGTAATAATCCTCGGTCAGGAGCTGTCCCGAAACATAGAAGGCCACCGAGTCCGGCCCATGTTCGGCAATGGCCTCGGAAAAACGGCTCGCCACCAGATCGAGAGCTTCGCCCCAGCCACTATCCCTGCCGCCGATCTTCGGATGCAGCAGACGCCCTTCCAGGTCGACCGTCTCGGCGAGAGCACTGCCCTTGGAGCACAGCCGGCCGAAATTCGCCGGGTGATCAGGGTCACCCGAGATCCGCACCGCGCCGTCCGCCGCCGTTTCGGCGAGGACGCCGCAGCCGACCCCGCAATAGGGACAGGTAGTGCGGACCGGCGCGGATGGTGTCTCCGTCATTCCGCCTTCCCGGAACCACCCGACAGCGAAACGGAGACGAGGCCGTCGGCGTCCTTGCGCACTTCATAGGTCCGCACGCAGCCCTGATCGGCCCCCATGGCGTCCCCTGTCTGCAGATCGATCACCCAATTATGCAGCGGGCAGGTCACGGCGCCGTCATGCACGATGCCCTGGCTGAGCGGCCCGCCCTTGTGCGGACATTTATCGTCGATCGCATAGACCTCATCCGTCTGCGTCCGGAACACCGCGATCGGACCACGCGGCAGAAGCACCTGCCGCGCGCCCCGGCGCGGAATGTCCGACAGACGACCAATGGTGAACCAGTGCTGTGTGTCTGGAATGCTCATCTCGTTCATTCCGCAGCCTCCCGCATGGCGATCCGGTTCATCGGTGCGAATTCATGCGCGTCCTTGCCCGCAACCCGTTCTGCCCATGGATCTTTCTGGGCAAAGCGCTGCGAATAGAGGAATTTCTCGAAAAGCGCGGTCCGTTTCGCCTCGTCCTCGACGACCTGCTCGCGGATCGCGTCGAGACCGACCCGGTCCATCCATTTGTAGATGCGTTCGAGATAACGGCCCTGCTCGCGGTAGAGCTGGACGACGGCGGCGCAATATTCCAGCGCCTCGGCTTCCGTCTCCACGCTGCACATGACTTCAGTGCCTTTGATATGCATGCCCGCCGCGCCGCCGACATGCAGCTCGTAGCCGGAATCGACGCAGATCACGCCGATATCCTTGCAGGTCGCCTCGGCACAGTTCCGGGGGCAGCCGGAGACCGCCATCTTCACCTTGTGTGGTGTCCAGGAGCCCCACATCATCTTCTCGATCTTCACGCCAAGACCGGTCGAATCCTGGGTGCCGAACCGGCACCAGTCGGTACCGACGCAGGTCTTCACCGTCCGCAGGCCCTTGGCATAGGCATGGCCGGAGACCATTCCGGCGGCATTCAGATCCGCCCAGACCGCCGGAAGATTTTCCTTCGGCACTCCGAGCAAATCGATCCGCTGACCGCCCGTGACCTTCACGGACGGAATGCCGAACTTGTCCACCACGTCGGCGATGGCGCGGAGTTCCTGTGAGCTGGTCATCCCGCCCCACATCCGCGGGACGACGGAATAGGTGCCATCCTTCTGGATGTTCGCATGCACCCGCTCATTGATGTAGCGGGACTGGTAATCGTCCTCGTACTCGCCCGGCCAGTCCGCCACGAGATAGAAGTTCAGCGCCGGACGGCATTTCGCGCAGCCGCAGGAAGTTCTCCATTCCAGCTCCTGCATCGCCGCCGGGATCGATTTCAGCTCCTTGGCGACGATCAGACGGCGCACATCGTCATGGCTGAGATCGGTGCATCCGCACATCGGCTGCACCGCATCCGGAACAAACCCGTCCCCGAGCGTGAAGGCCATCAATTGCTCGACCAGCCCGGTGCAGGACCCGCAGGAGGCAGACGCCTTGGTGCGAGCCCGCACCTCATCCAGCGAGGTCAGGCCATGCTCTGTGATGGCACCCACGATTTTAGATTTGCAAACGCCGTTACAGCCACAGATTTCCGCATCATCCGGCAAGGCTGCAACGGCCGCCGTAGGGTCCAGCGGGGATCCTCCGGCATAGTTCTGACCAAAGATCAGCGTCTCGCGCATCTCTTCGATGGAGGCGCCCTCGCGCATCAGCTGGAAGAACCAGGCGCCGTCTTTCGTGTCGCCGTAAAGCACGATGCCGATAAGCTTGTCTTCCTGGATGACCAGGCGCTTGTAAACACCGTTCGCGGCATCCCGCAGGACAATTTCCTCGCGGTCCTTGCCCTCTGCAAAGTCGCCGGCGGAGAACAGGTCGATGCCGGTGACCTTGAGCCGTGTCGAAGTGACCGAGCCGGTATAGGTCGCGCTGCCATCCTGCAGCCGGTCCGCCACGACCGCAGCCATCTCGTAGAGTGGCGCGACCAGCCCGTAGGCCGTGCCGCGATGCTCGACGCATTCGCCAACCGCGAGGATGTCCGGATCGGAAGTCTGCATGGCATCGTCGACGACAATGCCGCGATTGACCTCAAGGCCTGCATCGCGCGCCAGATCGCCGTTCGGCCGGATGCCCACCGCCATGACCACAATGTCCGCCGGAAGTTCGGTGCCGTCATCCAGGCGCACACCCTCGACACGGTCTTCACCGATGATCTCGTGCGTGTTCGCTCCGGTACGGACCTTAATGCCGCGCGCCTCGATGGCACGTTCAAGCAGGTATCCCGCCGCCGTGTCGAGCTGGCGCTCCATCAGGGTCGGCATCAGGTGCAGAACGGTGACGTCCATGCCGCGCTCTTTCAGGCCCGCGGCCGCTTCGAGGCCGAGTAAGCCGCCGCCGATGACAACCGCCGAGCCGCCCGACTTTGCGGCCTCCAGCATGGCCTCGACATCATCGAGATCCCGATAGGTCAGCACCCCGTCCAGATCCTTGCCCGGAATGGGAATGATGAAAGGAGAGGAGCCGGTCGCGATCAGCAGCTTGTCGTAGTCAACGACGCTGCCATCGGCACCAGTGACCTGCTTCTTCTCCCGGTCGATGGAGGTCGCCTTGCAGCCTTTCTTCAGGGTCAGGCCATGCTCGGCATACCAGGCATCGTCATGGATCAGGATGTCCTTGTAGCTTTTCTCACCGGACAGGACCGGCGAGAGCATGATCCGGTCGTAATTGACCCGGGGTTCCGCGTTGAAAATGGTGATCTCGTAAGTGTCTGGAGCCTTTTCCAGCAACCGCTCCAGCGCCCGCCCCGGCGCCATACCGTTACCGATTACAACCAGTTTTTGCGTTGTCATGCTTCTCTCCGTTCCGGCGCTCAAGCCGCTTCGTCCTCAGCCTTCGTCTTTGTTTCCGTCACCGGGTCCGGCGCCGTAATGGGCGTTTCCTTTTTCTTCGGGGTCGCTCCGCCTTCGTAATCCGCGAGGAACTGGAGAACCTTCTGGCGGTAGCGGTAGTAATCGGGATGTTCCAGCAACGCGCGGCGGCTACGCGGGCGCGGCAGATCGACCTCCATGATCTCGCCGATGCGAGCATTCGGCCCGTTCGTCATCATCACCACCTTGTCAGCCAGCAGGATGGCTTCATCGACATCGTGGGTGACGCAGATCGAGGTCACCTGGGTACGGCTCCAGACCTCCATCAGGACTTCCTGGAGATCCCACCGCGTCAGGCTGTCCAACATGCCGAACGGCTCGTCCAGCAGCAGCAGCTTGGGAGACAGGGCAAACGCCCGGGCAATGCCGACGCGCTGCTTCATGCCATTGGAAAGATCCTTCGCCGAGCGGTCCATGGCATCGGCAAGGCCGACGCGGGTCAGGTAGTATTCGACGATATCGCGACGCTCAGCTTCGGAAGCATGCGGGTAGACCCGCTCGACCCCGAGCTCGACATTCTGACGCGCCGTCAGCCAAGGCATCAGCGAAGGCGCCTGAAACACCACGCCGCGATCCGGCCCTGCGCCGGAAACCTCATGCCCATCGAGAATGATTCCGCCGCCGCTGATATCGGTCAGACCGGCGACCATCGACAGCACAGTGGACTTGCCACACCCGGAATGGCCGATCAGCGAAATGAATTCGCCCTGTTTCAGCTTGATATCGAACCCGTCGACGACCGTCAGCGGCCCTTTCGGGGTCGGATAGACCTTGCGGACAGCCGAAAACTCCACATACCCGTCGCTGATCGGGGACTTTGCACTATCCAGATAAACCTTCGGCGGGGAATCTTTCCGGGTGATCGGAACCACTTGCGGCAGCGATATGCCTTCGTCCGCGGTATCGGCGGCACTGGCGCCAATATCCATCAGATACTGGGTAATCTCCGCTCGCAACCGCTTGAAGCGCTCGTTGTCGTTCATCGCGGACCGTTCGCGCGGGCGCGGAACATCCACCTTGAAGTCGGGGCCGAGCGTGGCGCCCGGACCGGTCGTCAGTGGGATCACCCGGTCGGCGAGCAACAGGGCTTCATCCACGTCGTTGGTGATCAGGATCACCGTCTTGCGGTCGCGGCTCCAGATCTGTTCGATCTCGTCCTGCAGCTTTGCCCGCGTCAGGGCATCGAGCGCGGAAAGCGGCTCATCCAGTAGAAGAATCTCGGGGCTCGTCGCCAGGGCTCGGGCCACCGCCACACGCTGCCGCATCCCGCCGGACAACTCGGACGGCCGCCGCTCGGCGGCATGGCTGAGACCAACCATGGCAATTGCCGCCTCAACGCGCTTTCGCCGCTGGACTTTGCTTTCACCGGAGAAAATCTCGTCTACGGCAAGCGCGATGTTGCCCTGAACGGTGAGCCAGGGCATCAGCGAGTAGCTCTGGAACACAACGCCCCGGTCGGGCCCCGGCCCTGTGACCGGCGCGCCCTTGAGCAGAATCTCGCCTTTATCAACCTCGATCAGGCCTGCAATCGCGGAAATCAGGGTCGTCTTTCCGGAACCGGAGAACCCCAGGATGGCGACAAACTCGCCCTCCTCCACCGTCAGATTCACATCCTCCAGCACCGACGTCCGGCTGTTACCGATCCCGTGGGACTTGGAAATGTTTCGGAGTTCGAGAAATGCCATCAGATCTCTCCTCACCGGGTTTCCGCGAAGGAGAACATGGTCTGCAGCGCCATCATCACCCGGTCGAGAAGGAAGCCGATGATGCCGATGGTGAAAACCGCGACCATGATCTTGGCAAGGGACTGGGAGGAGCCGTTCTGGAATTCGTCCCAGACGAACTTTCCGAGCCCCGGGTTTTGCGCCAGCATCTCGGCCGCGATCAGCACCATCCATCCGACGCCGAGCGAAAGACGCAGCCCGGTGAAGATCAGCGGCATGGCGGACGGCAGCACCAGTTTGATGACCTTGACCGACCAGGACAGGTTCAGCACCCGGCCGACATTGATCAGGTCCTTCTCGATGCTGGCGACCCCAAGCGCTGTGTTGATCAGCGTCGGCCACAGAGAGCACAGCGTGACCGTGACGGCGGAGATGATGAAGCTCTTGGGAAACATCTCGCTGTTGGTCGTCGACAGAGCCGAGACGATCATCGTGACAATCGGCAGCCAGGCGAGCGGGCTGACTGGCTTGAAGATCTGGATCAGCGGATTGAGCGCCGCCGTGGCCGAGCGTGACAGGCCGCAGATAACCCCGATGGGCACAGCAAACAATGTGGCGATGCCGAACCCGAGCGCGACAGTCACCAGCGACGTGCCGATCTGGTCGAGATAGGTCGGCTGGCCCGTGTAGTTGCGGTGCTTGACCTTGTCCGCCTTGCCGGCGGCAATCAGCTTCTCGTTGCGTTTGTCCTGGCGGAGATAGAAGGCGTCCTCCTTCTCCCGCTCACGCACATGGTCGGCATAGAGGCTTTCCACCTGCTCCCAGACACCCGCCGGACCCGGAACCGTGCCAAGAGATGTCTGCACCATCGGCGCCGTCATCGCCCAGAGAGCCAGGAACAGCCCGATACCCAGCGCCGGCAGCCCGAGGCTGCGCCAGAGCTCTCCAAGCTGCACGGACGGATTGTCTCCGGCAGCAATCTTCAGCAGCGGCGAAATCCAGCCAAGCGCGACAAGATTGAGATACGGGTCCAGCCGGGCAATCCGTGCAAAGAGCCGGTCACGGCGTGCGGCGCGGGCTTTCTCCGTGGCTTCATCGGGGAGCTGCATCGCATCTGTTGCGGTCATTATCTGCGTCCTCGGTATTATTTGGATCAGACAGGACTGGGGAGCGGGCCAGCGACTGGGGACGCCGGCCCGGCTCCGTTCAGCCTCCGGCAACCTGGTTGCCGGTGACGATTTCCTTGCCCTTCAGGCCGATCGGGAACTGCTCCAGATAGGCGTTCGGCGTACGGCCATCGAAGGTCTTGTCGTCGATGAACTCGGACTGCGGCGCGCGGTATCCGTCCGTCTCCCAAGGGAAGTCGGCCTGGGCCACATAGCCTTCCTCGACAAGCATCTTCGCGGCCTTCAGATAGAGATCCGGGCGATACACCTTGCGCGCGACCTCGTCGTACCAGGCGTCAGTCTTGGCTTCCGTGATCTGGCCCCAGCGGCGCATCTGGGTCAGGTACCAGACCGCGTCAGAATAGAAGGGGTAGGTCGCGAAATAGCGGTAGAAGACGTTGAAATCCGGAACCGAACGCTTGTCGCCCTTCTCGTATTCGAAGGTGCCGGTCATGGAGTTGGCGATGACTTCCTTGTCCGCGCCGACATATTCGGAACGGGACAGGATCTCGACAGCTTCCATGCGGTTGGCATTGTCGTTCTCATCCAGCCACTTGGCGGCACGGATCAGCGCCTTGGTCATGGCCAGCGTGGTGTTCGGGTATTTCTCGGCGAACCCGGCAGTGATACCGAAGACCTTCTCCGGATTGTTCTTCCAGATCTCGTAGTCGGTAATCACCGGCACCCCGATACCCTTGAACACAGCCTGCTGGTTCCACGGCTCTCCCACGCAATAGCCATAGATGGTCCCGGCTTCGAGGGTGGCGGGCATCTGCGGCGGGGGCGTCACGGAGAGCAGCGCGTCGCCCAGGATCTGCCCGGAGATATTCTCCTTGCTGTAGAAACCCGGATGAATACCGCCTGCGGCGAGCCAGTAGCGCAGCTCGTAATTATGGGTCGAGACCGGGAACACCATGCCCATGTTGAAGGGCTTGCCTTCGGCCTTGTACTGCTCGACCACCGGCTTCAGGGCGTCCGCCTTGATCGGGTGAACCGGTTTGCCGTCCGCGCCTTTAGGAATATGCGGCAGCATCTGCTCCCAGACCTCGTTGGAAACGGTGATGCCGTTGCCGTTCAGGTCCATGGAAAATGGCGTGATGATATGGGCCTCGGTGCCAAACCCGATGGTTGCGGCAAGCGGCTGGCCAGCCAGCATATGGGCACCGTCGAGCTCACCGGTGATCACCCGGTCCAGCAGCACTTTCCAGTTCGCTTGCGGCTCCAGACTGACGAACAGCCCTTCATCCTCGAAATAACCCTTTTCGTAGGCGATCGCGAGCGGGGCCATATCCGTCAGTTTGATGAAGCCGAACTTCAGCTCGTCTTTTTCAACGTCGAGCATTTCGGCACTGGCCGGTCCGGCCAGGGCGGCGGCGCAGACCAGCGCGGCCGATAGCATTCTCAATCCACGAACGAGTTGCATCTTGTCTCTCCGACTTCGGCCTTGCGTGACACTTTTCCTGTCCGCTGGCCGGATGTTGTCCGAGGGCATAAAAAAAGCCGCCGACCCCGAAGTCCGCGAAACGCGGTACTCTGGATCGAGCGGCTTTGCCCGGCTACCACCCCGTCATCGGGGCTTTATGTGCAGACGGCCCGCCTTTGGGCCTGTCCGTATCTCGCAATGCAGCATAAACCAATTTCAGAGTTGCACAAGAGCGAAAAGATGAAAAATTCATCAGATAAGCGTTTTGCTTATTTTTTGTTCATTTGCTTAATTTAACCGCGCTCATTCACTCGGCGCCGGGTCGAAAACAGCCCCGTCGCAGAAGGCATCCGGGCCGAGAAACAGGCGGCCACGTGCGGAGGCCGCCGGCGTCGATTCATGCAGCGCTCCCTCGACTTTCGAGTTCGCGCTCGGGATCGCAATGCCAAGTGGCGTCAGGGCCTCACGATAGAGGTTCGGCGCCATGGTATTGCGGACCGCCCGCTGCATTTCCGGCGTCACGGAGACAAAGCCCCAGCGTTCCATCTCCGTCAGCAGCCAGAGTGCCTGGGACAGCCACGGGAAACTCGACGCCCCGTCCTGGAACACCATGAAACGCTCTGTTTTTCCCTGTATTCCCTGCGGAGTCCTGGTGAGCTCGCCGGAGAGCGCCCTCTCGATCACTTCCGCCGAGACATCGAGATAAGCTTCCCTGGCCAGCAGCTCGGAGAGCGTCACCCTGTTATTCGGGTCCTGCACCCATGTGGAGGCGCGGTAAAGCGCGCGCAGCAGGCCCTGCACAGCCCCCTCATGCGCCTCCGCCCAGCTTCTGCGCATGCCGAAAACCTTTTCCGGCGTTCCGGCCCAGATCTCGGTCGCGGACAGGAAAATCGACGCCTCCCCCCGGTCGATCGCGACAGACCCCCAGGGCTCCCCGACCATCATCCCGTCGATCACCCCGTTGCCGATCGCCTCCGGCATCAGCGGCGGCGGAATAACCTCGATCCTGACGTCCCGATCAGGATCTATGCCTTCGGACGCAAGCCAATAACGCAGCAGGAAATGATGCGTGGAAAAGAAAAACGGCACCCCGAATGTCACGGTCCGGCCCAAGGTACCCGCGCGAATACGGGCCGCGATGTCCGGCGCGCCCGCGTCGGGCGGCAGCCCCACGGCATCGAGAAAAGCCGACGTTGCGCAGAGAACATCGCCATTGAGATTAAGCACATAGGGCACGATCAGATCGGCCGGCGGGCCCGCCAGACCGAGGTTCGTCGCCAGCGCCATCGGGGCCAGCAGGTGTGACCCGTCATAGAGCCCGACCGCCAGCTTGTCGCGGATATTGGACCAGGAGATTTCGCGGTGAAGCAAGACCTCGATGCCCTCCTCCCGGGCGAACCCAAGCTCCTTAAGGGCGACCAGCGGCGCCGCGTCGACCAGCGGGATAAATCCAATCCGAATCTCGGTCATTGATGAAAGAGCTCCGCGGTGGTGACGATACTTTCCGCGATCTCCGCGATCTTCCGGTTCTGATTCATCGCCGTTTTGCGCAGCAGCTTGTAGGCATCCTCTTCCTCAATCCCCCGCATCTTCATCAAGATGCCCTTCGCGCGGTCGATCAGCTTGCGCTCGGCAAGGGCGGCCTTGGCGGTGTCCAGCTCAGTTTGCAGCCGGGTGAAGGCGTTGTAGCGGCTGATGGCCAGATCCATGACAGGCTTGATCCGCGCCTTGGCAAGACCGTTCACGACATAGGCGCCAACCCCGGCCTCGACCGCTGCCGCAATCGAGCTCTCGCCGCTATCGTCGACGAACATGGCAACGGGGCGTTTGACCTGGCGCGAGACCTCGAACATCTGCTCCAGCATGTCCCGGCTCGGCGCCTCGAGATCAATCAACACCGCGTCGGGATCAAGCTCGCCCAGCCGCTCCAGCAACCGGTCCGTCTCGGCGACGACCACAACATCAGGAAACCCGGCCTCCGCAAGTGCCTCCTTGATCAGGCCGGCACGCTCGTTCTGCAGATCAATGACAACGATCTTCATGGAATGACAGGTATCCAGCAGCGGTGAACTTTCATGGCGAGCCTTCATACCGCAATGCAAAAAACACGCCACCGGAGCCGCCTGAAAGTCTTCTGCCTCTTGCCCAAGCGAAAGGTTAAGCGTGTCCACAACCTCTGTTCTCCGGGCAAAAACCGAGATCACTCGTGCCGCCGAAGAAGAATCCTCCGGCGCTCAAATATTTCGCACCCGCAAAACAAAAAATCTTTTCGTTAACCTAAACGCATGACTGGCTGTCACTAGAGCGACGGTCGGGTCTCCGCCGCAACGACGCGGCTGGCGCACGCGTACAACGAATTCAGCTCATTGTTCTGGCACTCGCGGGGCTGCTCACAGCAGTTGAATCACTCGGGGTCGAAACCCTCAGCTTCATCGGACCGGTCGCCCCGTCGGCCTTCTCAGCGCGCTGATAGGCGAGCGGATACTGATGATCGTTCTGCTGTGGAAGAAGAAGGCGTTACGAGCGCAGACCGTTCAGTACCTATATGCGGGGCGCACCCAGCAACCAAAGCCCCATCGCCGTGTAGCCCACCATGAAGAGCGCCAAGAGGGTCTGGCTAACCACCGCCTTGCGGCCGGAACCCAGGCGATCCAGCGCGATCGTGTGGGCCATGCAGATGCCGACGACATGGCCGATGGTGATGATCGCCGTCTGGATGTTCCAGAGGACGAACACACTCTCCGGACGGCTGAAGAATGAGGTGGTCGTGTGGTAATGCGCGGTACCGAACAGATCCCATCCCAGTCCAAAAGGATCGGAAATCACCTGATAGACATACTGGTAGTCGACCAGAAGCCGGGTCAGGAAATGGGAGCCGTGATAGGCAACGGAAATCGGCAGGATCGAATAGACCAGACGTCCAACCAGTTCCTGCTCCGCATCCCGTGCTCCAGCCAGGCGGGCGCCGACACGGACACAGGCATGATAGAGAATCCAGACAAGCGCCCACGCTGCCAGCAGGCCGAGCGTGTTCTGCCACATCACCGCAGAGCGGCCCGGATAGTTCAGCGGGTTGAAATCGAGGATTCCCATCCAGCGGAAGGTCGTGGACCAGCCGTCGAAAGTTCCCGCCGCCAGCGACAGCAGCACAAAGGCCGCGCCGCTTTGCGGCAAGGGCGGCAGGGTAATCGCATGCACTCCGGGGAAACCAAGGCGTGCCCGCTCGCCCATACCCGCTCCCATCGGCGCGATCTTGCTCACCAGCCGGAAGTAGACGTGCAGCGGCTCGGCGCGGGCACACCAGTCTTCTTTTCCAAACAGCACCATGCCGGCGAAGTTGAGACCCCAGAACAGGGACAGGTGCAGCACGAGCCGGTCCGGGTCCATGCTGTGCGGAGATATCAGGTCGACCCAGATGAAAATGAGAAACTGCGAGACCGCCAGCAGATAGCCAAGCCGGGCAGGCAAGGTCATCCGCGGCGGAAAGTGGTTCCGGACGATATCGACGAGGCCGGTCCAAGGGTTCAGCACGGCCCAGAGGTTGCCGAAAAAGGCACAGGCCAGAGTCATGCTGATCCAGCCGATGCTCCAGAGAACAAGCGGCAACGGGTTCCGCAATGGATCGTGCGCACCGGTCAGACCGGCGATCAGCAGCACCAGGACCAGGGCCGTCGAGGCAAGGGACAGGGAGCGGCCACCGCCCTCCGGCATGCGAAACATGGAGAGCGTGGTGGTCGCAATACGGTGAAAGGGTTTCTGGGGAACCACCGCAAGCAGAATGAAAGACGCGGCGACCGCGAGGGTCGCCCCCATCGTGTAGAAATCCCTCGGAAGCAGCAGGATCAGGCCGCCGGCTGCCTCATGGGCAATGGCAACGGCCGGAACAAGCAGGAGGACAATGAGAGCGGCCGAGAGCAGGACAGCGCGCCGTCCCAACGGCGACAGGCAAGACGGCATGTAATTCTCCCGGCTCTGGCAAGGATGGACGCGCTCGAACGGTCAGTCTGTTTGACAACCGTCTCCGCGCCTAATGACCAACCCCCACATACTGATGCAACAGCGCGGTATTTTCCCGTACTTCGTCAATCGGGAACTCGGCCTTGATCTCTCCATGGTCCATGAAGGCCACACGATCCGCGATCGGCAGCACAGCATCGACACGCTGCTCCACCAGCAGGACGGCAACACCTGAATCCCGGAGTTTCATTACCGCATCGCGGATCCCCGCGATGGCGGACGGCATCAGTCCCTCGGTCGGCTCGTCCAGCATGATCACAGACGGGGTGATACACATGGCCCGCGCCATGGCGAGCATGGTCTGCTCGCCACCGGACAAGGTGCCGGAGCGCTGCTTCATACGCTCTTTCAGGACCGGGAAAAGCTCCAGCGCGTAGTCGAGGCCTTCCCGCCCCTGCTCGCGTGTGAGCAGGCCGATTTCCAGGTTTTCCCAGACCGTCAGCTCCGAGAACAGCCGGCGCCCCTGCGGCACGTAGCCGATGCCCGCTCTGGGGATTTCCTCAGCCGGCCGGCCGAACAGATTCACATCGTCGAGCCAGAGTGCGCCTGAAGCGGGCTTTACCGTGCCCATGATCGCTTTCAGCGCGGTCGTCTTGCCGGCACCATTCCGCCCGAGAAGACAAAGGACCTCGCCGCCACGCAGCTCGATACTGAAATCCCGCAGCGCCTGGCTGCGCCCGTAGAAGGCGTTATAGCCCTCGACCCGCATCACACTCATGCGCTCGCTCCCAGATAGGCGGCCTGAACGGCGGCATTGTTCATGATGGCCTCCGGTGTTCCCTCGGCAAGGACGGTCCCGCGCTCCATCACCGTGATCTGGTCGGCCAGCGTCATCACCACATCCATGTTGTGCTCGATCAGAAGGACCGTGGTTGTCTTGTTCACGGCCCGGACCACCTCCTTGAAATTCGCGATCTCGGAGTCCGAAAGACCCTGCGTCGGCTCGTCGAGGATCAGCAGTTTCGGCTGCAGGGCGAGCCCCATGGCGACCTCGAGAAGACGCTGGTGCCCGTAAGCCAATGTTCCCGCGACTTCCTCCAGCCGATCTCCCAGCCCGACGGCTTTCGCCGCCTCTGCCGCTTCCGCCTCGATATCGTCTTCGCTGACATGATTGCGGCTGAGCAGACTGGGGCGCAGCCGGTTGTGAACCGCGACACAGATATTCTCCATCACACTCATTGAACCGTAGATATTCGTGATCTGGAAGGTATAGGCAATGCCCTTGCGCACCCGTTTGTGCGCCGGCATCCGGCTGATATCCTCCCCGGCGAACTCTACACTCCCCGAGGTCGACTTGATCCGGCCGGACAACAGGTTGACGAAAGTCGACTTGCCGGCCCCGTTCGGCCCGATGATGGCGCGGATTTCTCCTTCCCGGATCTGGAAGTCCACATTCTCGACCGCCTTCAGGCCACCGAAATGCCGGGTGAGGCCCGTGGTTTTGAGCAACACTACTTCAGCCATGGCAGCCACCTGTCGCGAAGGGTTCCGAGAATACCTGTGGGGAACCACAGAGTGACTGCGACCAGCAGCGCGCCGATCACAATCAGATAGGCTGTCGTCAGACCGCTGAGGCGGTCGATAAGCAGGGTCATCAGGCCCGTGCCGACAAGCGGCCCGAGCAGGGTTCCGGGCCCGCCGACCAGTGTGAACAGCAGCGCCTCAATGGAGATTTTGAATTCCGCGAAGGCCGAGCCGATATAGCCGAACATCAGCCCGTAGAGTGCTCCTGCCACACCCGAGATCCCGCCGGAGACCGTAAAGGCCAAGAGCTTGATCGCGTAGGTGTCGAAGCCGAGCATGCGGGTCCGGTCCTCATTCTCCCGCACGGCGATGAGCAGGCGTCCCACCGGCCCCTGCGTAAAGGCAAACAGCCCCAGCAGGACCACGCCGAACACGGTGAGTGCCAGATTGTAGCGCGCGACGTCGGAGGTCATGTCGACCTCCAGCCCGAACAGGGAGAAGCTCCGCGCGGAGGTGGGCAGTGTCAGGCCCTGATCACCACCGGTGAACTCCGAGAAGTACAGGATCAGGAGAAACGCCGCCTGGCTGAACATCAGGGTGACGATCATGAAGGAAACCGTCTGTGTCCTGAGCGCGAGTAGACCGATCAGGAAAGACAGCGCGATGGCGGCAAGGATGCCGGCCAGAAAGGCAACGGGAAGGGAAACCCCGAGATAGTAGCTCGACAGACCCGCTCCATAGACGCCCGCGCCGAAGAACATCGCATGGCCGAGGCTGACGAGACCGGTATAGCCCATCAGGACGTTATACCCCATGGCGAAGACCGCGAGGATCAGGATCCGCGTGAACGCCAGAACCAGATAGTCAGACAGCAGGAATTGCAGAACGAACAGGCCCGCCAGTGTCGCAAGACAGAGCAGGAACAGCTTCTTGTTGTGAATGGACATTACCGGCCCGCCTTTCCGAACAGACCCTGCGGTCTGAACACCAGCACAAGCGCCACCAGCAAGGTCGAGAAGATCTTGGCGAGCGTCGGCGAGAAGAAGACGGAGAGCAGCCCGTCGGACATGCCGATCAGAATCGCGGCGGCAATCGTCCCCGGGATCGATCCAAGCCCACCGACGATGACGACGACAAAGGACAGTAGCAGCGGATCGTGACCCATCAGGTAATGCGCCTGCTGGCTCGGCACCACCAGGACACCGCCGATAGCGGCCAGCATCGCACCGACCGCGAACACGCCGGAATAGACCTTGGTTACGGGGATGCCGAAATTCTGCGCCGTCTCCTTATCGAACTGGGTCGCCCGCATGTAGAGGCCGACCTTCGAGTGACGCAGCAGGTAAAGCAGCCCGCCGACAAGGACGATGGCAACAGCAATGATGAAAAACTTGTAGCCGGAATAGCCGAACCACGGGAACCGGACCGTGTAATAGAACGGCGCATCCACGGCCTGCGCATCCGGCCCGAAGGTGATCAGCGTCATCTGCTGGATAATGTACATCAGGCCGATCGTCGAGACGATGGTGGCCTCGGGGTTGTAGTTGATCCGCTTCAGGATGGCCCAGTCGGCAGCCCAGGCAAGCGCACCCACGAATACGGGCGCAATCAGCAAGGCCGCGATAAAGGGAACGTAAGGCGGCCCCGGAATCAGGTTCGCACAGACCCATGCCGCGACAGCGCCCAGCATGAAGAACTCGCCGTGAGACACGTTCACCACGCGCATCACGCCGAAGACCAGCGAAAGCCCAAGCGCAGTCAGCATCAACACGGATGCCTGCACGAGCCCTTCCAGCGTCGCCAGCAAAAGATAAGGAACAATATCCATTGAGTTTTTTGCGCCTTCGCCGCGCGCGGACGCCGGTTTCCCGCCGTCGCCACGGTGTCAATTTTCAGTGAAGGACAGCGGGCGCCGATCATCTCAGCGCCCGCCGGTATCGAGAAGGATCAGAAGGACATCTTCGTGTAGTCGGCTTCATCCGGATACAGCGTGTCTTCCGGCGATACCGTGTGGACCACCTTCAGCTTGCCGTCGACCACCTTGGAGATGTTCTGCTGGGCGAAGGACTGGTGCATCTTGCCGTTGAAGATTTTCCGGCCTTGCGGGAACTCGTTGCTTTCCTCGAAGCCGGTGATGCTTTCCATCGCTTCCAGCATGGCGATCTTCTGCTTCGGCCCCTTGTAGTCGGCCATCTCCATCGCCTTCTTCATGGCGAACAGCGTCTCCCAGACCGAGAACATGTGGGAGAAAGTCGCGACACTTTTGGCATCGTCGACGCTCGCGCCATTGGCATCCACGCCGACCTTCTCGCGATAAAGCTTGTCGAAGGAGGTCTGGTTCGGCTGGGCGTAGCGCGGCATGGCTTCCCAGAAATGCGTGCCATCGAGGTAAGCGAGCTGCGGAATATCGAAGGACACCGCTTCCAGTGAATCGATGAAGCCGAAGATTTCCGGCCGCTGGGAGCCGAGATGCTCGCCCAGTTCCTTGACGAAGGTGAGCACGCCCGGGCCAACGAGGACGTGATAGATCACTTCCGTGTTGAAAGGAATCCGGGGCAGGTAGCGGGTGTAGGAGGTTTCGGTCGGCGGGATTGCGATGTCCCCGACGATTTCACCGCCCTGCGCCTTGATCGCTGCCGTCAGGTTATCCCGGTGATCGTATCCGAAAGCATAGTCCGGATAGATCATCGTGACCTTCTTGCCGAGATTATCGGTGATCCACGGCGCCATGGAGCTGACCTGGCTCTTCACGTCGCTGATCGAAGGCTGGAAGACGTAGCGGTTGAAGGCACCCGCCGCGAGTGAATGCGCTTCGGAGCACAGGAAATACGGCATCTTCAGCTCGCCGGCACGCGGCGCACTGGCAGCAGAGACATGCGAGAACAGGTGGCCGAAAATCGCATCGACCTTGTGCTCGGCGCTGAATTTCTCGACTGCTTCGACGCCGCGCTTCGGATCGGTGCCGTCATCCTCGATGATCAGCTCGACCGGCAAGCCGTTGATACCGCCCTGCTCATTGATCAACTTCACCGCCGCGAGCGCTGTCCGCTCGTACCAGCGGCCGTAGGCGGCGCCGATGCCGGTGCGGTGGAACGGTGCACCCAGCTTGATCACGTCGCCGGACTGCGCCACCGCGCGGCCGATGATTCCCGGAGCGGCAAGCACCGTACCGGCCGCAGCCATGCCCTTGAGCAGCGAGCGCCGCGGCAGGGTGAGATTCTTTTTGATATCGATCGTATCCATCTTATCCAGTCTCCCGATTTAAGCCGTTCCTGTGGGGTAGATCTTGTTTTTCCCGGCCGCCCGTGCCGGATTTTTATTGGTTCAAAGGCGCTTCAGTCCCTGCATGTTTTATTGGGAAACCATCGCTCTCTGGCTCCACCCGTTGTTGGCGGCAGCGCCGGCTTCCGGAATTCCAGTACGTCACCTTGTGTAGCCCAACTCATTTATCCGCCCGGTGGCATCAGCCCGTTTGCACGGCCCCTGGAACAGGGAGCAATCCCTCGATCCAGGTTGCAATGTCATCGGCATCGGTCACATCGGCATATTTCTGGCCCATGTCGTAGAGGTTCGCGTCGTGAGGCGCGACAGCCCGGTCCGCGCAGCAATCCGCTGCGACAAGAACGTTGAACCCGGACTGTACAGCATCCACTACCGACGCCCGCACGCATCCGGAGGTCGTCGCCCCCGCGACCACGAGCGTGTCCACGCCGGCCCCCGTCAGCAATGCGGCGAGCGACGTGCCGAAGAATGCCGATGCGCCTTTCTTGACGATCAGAGGATCACCGGGCTGGATGCCCGTGCCTGCATCGATCTCGACAGGGCGCGACCCTTCCAGCAGCGCGGTCAGCCCCCGCGCCTTGCGCAGCCAGGCGGTGTGTTCCAGCTCTCCCGGCTGATAAGCGATTGTCGTAAAAATCACCGGAAAGCCGCCCGCACGCGCAAGATCGGCCAGCCGTTTGGTTCGGGCGACTTCTTCCGCCATATCCGATCCCGTCGGATAACGCACATCGGTGAAGCCATAGCTGAAATCGACCACGAGGATCGCCGGGCGCACACCGCGCGGCACGGAATTTCCGAAACCGGCGGCCTGATATACCTCTTCTTGCGACATCAGTTCATGCCCTCCCTAGAAAAGCTCCGCAGAACATGCGCAGAGCCGGTGGATCAGCCGCGATCCATCTTCATCGCGTCGACAACAATATCCCCATCCACCACGATCGGTACGTCGTCCAGGAACAGAGAGCAGTTCCGCATCGGAATATCGAGGTGACAGGGCGTATCGTTCGGCCCGCCCAGCTCATTGTTCGGACCGGTGGAGAACATCACGTTGCCATAGAAGCTGCGCGGCTCCATGCCCATGCCGCCCGGGAACGCGCCCGGGGTCATGCCATGCCACTTGGCATCCGGGTTCATGCCCCAGCCGACATGGCTCATGCCCTTGCCGCGCTCGTCATTGAAGTCCTCCATGTAGGAGATCACCAGCTCCGCATCGAGACCGCCCCGGATGTCCTGAACCCAGCCTTTTTCGATTGTGTAGACGATCGGCTCTTCCCGGACATACATGTTCTGCGGCAGCAGGATGTCGCCCGGTGCCACGACGATCTGGCCGTCAACGCCGTCATCATCCGCGCCCGTAAAGACAAAACCGGATGGCCAGTGGTCCCACCGGCCCGGCTCATCCGTGCAGGCATATTCGGCAATGGTCGGATAGGTGTTCAGCTTGTAGGTCACATCAGTGCCGTGAGGTGAGGTGATCCGCATCACCTTGGCCTTGGACAGGATCTCGGCGCCGATCTCTACCTTCTCACGCAGCTCCTTCGAGGGCAGCATGCGGGCCAGAAGCTCCGGCGGCTCCACCGCGGTCAGGACGCGGGTGCCCGCCGCCTGGATCGCCATCTGTTCCGGAGAGAACAGCAGGAAAATGCAGTCGATAAGCATGTCGCAGTTCTTCAGCGCCTCGACGGCATCCGGCATCCCCGCCAGCCCCGTCATGCCGACATTCCAGCCGCCGATCGGCAACGGAGACGGCAGACGCATGTGGTACATCACCGCCCCGAGCCGCTGACCCGCCGCCATGAAGGCATCCGCATAATCCAGCCGGTCACTGCCCTGGGTCAGGACGATCAGTTTCTCGCCCTCATGCACGCCGGACATCTTCAGCTGATGCAGGCAGATTTCCGTGAAGCTTGCTTGATCCATCGATATGCTCCGGGTTCGGTCCAGTTGCGTCTCTGCTCGGCTCAGGCTGGTACTGTATTGAAATCCATTACGGCGTCGAGGAAGCCGTCCATATTGTCCCACGGGATCATATGACCAGCACCGGCGACGGTGCGGATTTCCATATGCGGGGCCAGCCCCTTGATTTCCGTCACGTCATCATCGCCGATCACAGGGGCATCGCCAGCCACGACCAGCCGCATCGGTAATTTGAGATGCGCCAGATCGCCATGGATGTCGTCGGTCTGGAAACCGTCATACGCAATGCGAATGGCATCGAGCTGACAGGTTCGCAGCCACTCCGCCCGCAGTCTTAGCTGCTCTTCGGTCCAGGTCGGGCAAAATGCCTTCATAACCTCGCCCGTGCAGCCTTTCTGCGACATCAAGATGGAGTCTTCATACCAGGGCCAGGGTGACGGATAGGCCGGACGTCCGGGACCGGAAACAGGTGGATCAACAAGTACCAGACCGCCTAAGACATCCTCGTTGCCGCGCGCGGCCCGGATCGCACTCCGGGCGCCCATCGAATGCCCCAGAACAACGGGTTTCTGAAGCCCCGCCGCCTTGACGACGGCAACGGCATCCGCCGCCATCGCATCAAGCGAATAATCCAGATCGCCAGCCTCGCTCAACCCACGACCGCGCACGTCCAGGACGTGAACATCGAACCGTTTGGACAAGCGGTCTGCGACAAAGCCCCAGGTGATCGCCGGTGAGGTAATCCCAGGAATGAGCAGCATCTGCGGCCCGCTGCCTTCGTAGTGAAGCAGGTGCTGCAGGATGCCGTTTGCATGGAGATTATAGCCGTACAAGATCCCGGTCCCTTCAATACATGCCTGAAGCAAAGGTCCGCCGTCCGGTCTGACCGGTTTCCGCGCACACCCCGGCCGAAAGCCGGACCTTCAGTTTTCATCGTGACGATCGAACGCGGGACACTCTGTCCGATCCGTTCGCTCCTCACCATGACAACTTCCGCTGCAACGATGAATTTCAGCGTAATTTAATCATTTGTATAATAACAAGATAAATATTTGAGCTGGCGCATAAACGCGGTGATCGGAACCGTCCCGGCGCGGTGAATTCGCACACTGGTTCTTCCGGGTTTAATGGATATTCCGTCCATCGCCCCAGCATCTCATGCGACCGGTGACGGACTTAAAACTCTAACCCTTCTAGATGCTTAGTACAGCTTCGAGAGCAATCGAAGCAGGCTCGCACGCTCTTTCGCATTGAGCGGTGCAAGGGTTTCCTCGGTAATCTGACATGCAAGGGGCATCAGTTTCGCGATCAGGTCCCACCCCGCTTGGGTGGTGGAGAGCATGTAGCGCCGCTTGTCGGTCGGGCTTTTCTCCATCTTGACCAGATCTCTCGCCATCAGACGCGCCAGCACACCCTTCGTCGTCGCCGCATCCATCCCGACAAGACGGCCGAGCGCGTTCTGCGAGATTGGCCCATCGACTTCAGACAGCCGGACAAGCGTCGAAAACTGCACCGCCGTCAGCTCCCCGCCCATCCTCTCCGTGAAAATGGCCATATGGCGCTGATTGGCAAGGCGCAGCATGAAGCCGACTTGATCTTCGAGGCGATATGGCCCGGACACATCCGCAGCATCAACGGTCATAAGTCTTCGATCTCCATGGAAGCGCTTACACTAATCCAAACGGCACAAGCGCTGTGAATGCTCGAACAGTCGGCATCCCCCTGCCCTCCTATATTTCCGTGCGTCTGGCAAGCGCTCTCGTTCGCCTGCATATTAATTAGGCAGGCGTCATCTGGTGGGCAAAACTCACGAATGGGGATGCAAATATATTTGCATACATACAAAACTTCGCTGACTATCGAGGGTAATTAAGCGGGGAATCATGGCTGGTACAATTGAGCTTACTGTGAACGGACAAGCCCTGTCGCTTGACGTGGACACACACCTGACGCTGCTCGATCTGCTGCGCCACCGGCTCGGTTTGAACGGGCCGAAATACGGCTGCGGCATGGCACAATGCGGCGCCTGCACCGTTCTGGTCGACGGCGCACCGGCACGCGCTTGCGTCCTGCGGGCGGTCAAGGCAAACGGCGCTTCCGTCACCACCCTGGAAGGGTTGCCGGATACCGAAACCGGTGAGATGCACCCCGTGCAACAGGCGTTCAATGAAAAGCAGGCCGCGCAATGCGGCTACTGCATCAACGGCATGATCATGAACACGGTGGCACTGCTCGCCCACAATCCATCCCCGACAGACGACGACATCCGCCAGGCCCACCGCCATCACCTTTGCCGCTGCGGCACACATCTGGAAATCCTCGCCGCCGTGCGCAAAGCCGCTGAAAAACTGGCCGTAAAAACCAAAGAACACGCCCAATGATCGACAATCCCACCGGCACCCTCGAAATCTTCCGGCAAGTCGGCGCCGTCCGCGAGACCTTCATCCGGATCGATGCGGCGGGTCAGATCACCGCCTATAACGGCCATGTCGATCTGGGGACGGGGATCGAAGTCGCCCTTGCCCAGATCGTCGCTGAAGAACTGAATATCCCTCTGGACCGGGTCCGCGTCGTCCTCGGCAATACGGAAGAGGTACCGGATCAAGGCCCGACGATTGCCTCCGAGACGATGCAGATCACAGCCATCCCGCTGCGCAAGGCCGCCGCCCAGGCACACCGCCAGCTGCTGCGGCTTGGGGCACTGCGCCTCAATGCTCCGGAGGAAGACGTCACATCGACTGACGGCGCCGTCCACTGGCAGGCCGAGCGCTGTGACTACGGCACACTGATCGCCGGGCAGGAGATCGCCCTGCCGCTTGACCTCGATACTCCGGTGAAGGATCCCGTCCACTACCAGATCGTCGGCACATCGGCCCCGCGCCGCGACATGATGGAGAAGCTGACGGGGCAGCAGCTCTATGTGCACGATCTCGATATCGAGGGCATGGTCCACGGCCATGTCATCCGGCCCCCCTATGCCGGGCGCGACACGGGCGACTTCATTGGCAACAGCCTGATCGATTATGACGCGTCCTCCGTCGCTGGCATGGACGGGCTGATCGACGTCGTGCGTATTGGCGATTTTCTCGGCGTCGTGGCCGAGCGTCCGGAGCAGGCCCAGCGCATCGCCGAAGCGCTCGACGTCACCTGGCGCCAGCCGCCGCCCCTGCCGGATCTGGGCGATCTGGTAAACAGCCTCAAATCGCATCCGTCCACGCCGCGCGCGCTTGACCACAGCGGCGATTTCAAAACCGGCATGGCGGAAAGCGCGAAGACCCTGTCGCGCACCTATGTCTGGCCCTACCACGAGCATGGCTCCATCGGGCCGTCCTGTGCCGTCGCGGACTGGAACGAGGCCGATCCGGTCGTCTGGTCCGGCACACAGAGTCCGCATCTGCTGCGCGCCGATCTGGCCATGCTGGTCGACCTTCCGGCTGAAAAAGTCGAGGTTCGCCGCTATCAGGTTGCCGGCTGCTTCGGGCGCAATTGCGCCGACGATGTCTGTGGCGACGCCCTGCTGCTGTCCCGCGCCACCGGCACGCCCGTTCGCGTGCAACTCACCCGTGCCCAGGAACATCTGTGGGAGCCGAAAGGCGCCGCCCAGGTCATGGAGGTCGAGGGCGGCATGACGGCGGCCAACGACCTGCACGCCTATGCGCTCGACACCTGGTATCCCTCCAACCGGGGGCCAAACCTCGCCCTGCTACTGACCGGCGTGATTTCCGGCGAGCCGCGCCCGGAAGTCATGGGGGACCGGACGAGCATTCCGCCCTACCGGGTGCCGAACAAGAAGATCACGGTCCACGACATGGCCCCGATCGTCCGCGCCGCCTATATCCGCGGCGTCTCGGCACTGCCCAACACCTTTGCCCATGAGAGCTTCATCGACGAGATGGCCTTCGAGGCGTCGGAGGACCCTGTCGCCTTCCGCCTGCGGCACATGACCGATCCGCGCGAGGCAGACCTCGTCCGGCGCACCGCCGAAGCAGCGGGATGGGAGCAACGCACCGGGCCGCGCTTCCGGCGTGAGGGACGCATGGCCTTCGGGCAGGGCTTCGCCTTTGCCACCTATGTCCACGGCACTTTCCCTGGCGTCGCCGCTGCGTCGGCCGCATGGCTCGTCGATGTCTCCGTCGATCTCGATAGCGGGGTCGTCACCCTGCACAGGGTGTTTGTCGGACAGGACCAGGGACTGGCGATCAACCCGGACGGTATCCGCCAGCAGATCCACGGCAATGTCATCCAGACCGCCGGACGGGTGATGACCGAACAGGTCACCTTCGACGAAATCACGCCGACGCCGAAAAGCTGGGCCACCTATTCGATCCCGACCTTCCCCGAGGTCCCGGACATCCAGACCCTGATCGTCTCCCGCCCGGAAGACCCGCCGCTGGGCGTTGGCGAAAGCGCGGCCGTGCCGAGTGCAGCCGCCATCGCCAATGCGATCTTCGATGCCACCGGCGTGCGCATGCGAGAAGCGCCTTTCACACCGGAGGCCATGCGCAAGGCACTCGGGAACACCGACGGCCCGCTTCGCCTGCAAACACAAAACGAGGCAAACGATAATGGGCGCCGGAACAAGTTTCTGGGCTGGGCCGGCGCCCTCGCCGGTGCGCTGACCCTCGGCGCGATCTCGCTGCCGCTGCATTCCCCGATACCGGCAAGCCCTGCCCCCAAGGCCGGGAGTTTCAGCGCCGAGATTCTGGAGCGGGGCCGACAGGTCTTCGCCCTCGGCGACTGCGCCATCTGCCACACTGCGGATGGTGGCCTGAAGAATGCCGGCGGTCGCGCCATGGAGACACCGTTCGGCACCGTCTGGACCACCAACCTGACCCCGGACCCGGACACCGGCCTCGGGAACTGGTCCTATGAGGCTTTCACGCGCGCCATGCGCAAGGGCATCAGCCGCGACGGCAGCCATCTCTATCCGGCCTTCCCCTACACGTCCTTTGCCAAGATCGGCGAGGAGGACATGTTCGCGCTCTATGCCCATCTGCAGACCCTTGAGCCGGTGAAATCGGAAATCCCCGCAGCCCAAATGGTGGCACCAGTCAATATCCGGTCCGGCATGGCTCTCTGGAACGCCGCCTATCACGATGCCGCGCCGTTCCAACCCGATGCGTCCGCCTCCGATATCTGGAACCGGGGCAAATATCTGGTCGAGGCGGCAGGCCATTGCGGTGCATGCCACGCCCCCCGGAACCTGCTCGGGGCAGAGAAGCCTCTGATGACCGGCACCATGGTTGACGGCTGGTTTGCCCCCGCCCTGCAAGGCATGGAAGCCGGTGCGCGCGGCTGGACCGAAGACAGCCTCTTCGCTTATCTGCGCACCGGGATCTCCGATCATGCTGCGGCGGCCGGCCCGATGGCCGAGGTGGTCAGCAGCATGACGGCTCTGCCGGATGACGATATCCGCGCCATGTCGGTCTATCTGGCCTCGCTGATACCGCCCGCCACCGCTCCAGCGGTACAGGCAACGCCCCCATCGCTGGCACCAGACGCGACACACCGGATTTTCGAAAGCGCCTGCGCCGTCTGTCACGATCCAGCCATGCCCAACCTGGTGACCGCCGCACGGGTTCCTCTGGCTGCCTCGGCGGTGCTGCGCGCGCCGACACCGGAAGCCTTCCGAAGCCTGCTCGACCAAGGCATCGAAGCGCCGGTCAACCTGGACCTGCGTGACATGCCGTCCTTCAGGGATGAGTTCACACCAGACCAGCGGGATGCGCTTGCGGCCTATATGCGGGCCCGTTTCGCACCCGACCTTCCAGCCTGGTAGAGCACGCCATGTATCCGCAGCGGCACGACATAACCACACTCAGGTTGTCGATAGACATTTGAACCAATATTGTTTGCATGCTAATGACTAAATTCATTCGCGACGTAGAAAAGGAGCCTCTCCTGTGAGCCAGATCGAGACAGTCGATATCGCCGTCATCGGAGCCGGCATGGGTGGCGCCGCCGCCGTGGCGCTGCTGCTGGAGGCCGGTTTTTCCGTCCATGTCTTTGAGCAGGCTCCCGTCTTCTCACGCATCGGCGCGGGCATTCATATCGGCCCGAACGTGATGAAGATATTCCGGACGATCGGTCTTGAGGATCGCCTGTCCGAGATCGGCTCTCATCCCGATTACTGGTTCTCGCGAGATGGAAATACCGGCGACTACCTGTCCAAAATTCCGCTCGGCGATTACGCGAAGAAGGAATATGGCGCTCCCTACATCACGATCCACCGGGGCGACCTGCATGCCGAACAGATGGACATCCTTCCGGCCGACCGGGTGCATTTCGGTCACAGCCTGAGTGATCTTCAGGAGCGCGACGATGATGTCCTGCTCAGCTTTACCAACGGCAAACAGGTCTCCGCCCGGCTGGTGATCGGCGCAGACGGCATCAACTCGATAATCCGGGACAAATTACTCGGTCCGGAAAAGCCGAAATTCTCCGGCTGGATCGGGCATCGCGCCATGGTCAACATAGACAAGCTGCGCTCTTCGGGTCTCGACATCGAGGCCTGCACCAAGTGGTGGTGGGAGCTGTCACGGCACATCATGGCGTATGACACCAAAAGCGATAAATCGGAATACTACTATGTCACCGGTGTTCCAGTAGATGCCTGGGAACATGACGAGCCGTTTGTCGACAGCTCACGCGAAGAGATGGAAGCCATCTTTGGCGGCTCGCACCCGGTAGTCCAAACTTTGATAGACGCAACCGAAACCGTTACCAAATGGCCGTTCTGGAACCGCGACCCGCTCAACCTCTGGAGTCGCGGCCGGCTGGTCCTGCTCGGTGATGCCTGCCACCCGATGCGCCCGCATATGGCGCAGGGTGCCTGCATGGCGATAGAAGATGCCGCCGTCCTGACCCGGTGCCTGAAGGAGCTGGGGGCAGAGAATTACGGGGACGCCTTCAGCCTCTATGAGACGACGCGTCGCGACCGAGCGACAAAAGTGCAAACGATTTCAAATGCCAATACCTGGCTGAAGGAACCGGAAGACCCCGTCTGGGTCTATGGGTACGACCCTATCCGGGCCGAACTGGGCGGCTCTCAAGCCTGACGGCATTTCCGGAGGGCGGATAGGTGCGGCCCGACAGCGGCAATTTCTCCGTCATTTCGAGCAGCATATCGATCATGCCCTTCTCCGCCCGGTTCAGGCGCGAGGCCGGGTTGGTGACCAGGAAGACATCGATTGCCGGCGGATCGTCATAAGGCGGCAAGCGCCAGAGCAAACCATCTTCGACATCGCGGGTCATGACATGGATTGGCAACGGGCCGATCCCGACCCCGGCAACAATCAGCCGTTTCACCTCTTCCAGCTGTGAAGAGGTCGCACGGATCGTGTGGTCGAGGTTGAGCTGTGCGCGCAATACGGCGACGGGCCGGAGAGCATCCTGCAAACTGTCTGTATCGAAGGTGACCGAAGGCTCGCCATCAAGATCCTCCAGTGTCAGGTTCTTTTGACCGAAAAAGCGGTGGGTCGGCCCGCAGAAGAAACCAAAATGCTCACGAAAAAGCTTGTCATAGGTCAGATCGGGATGCTGGCGATGCACAAGGCAGATCCCGAGACTCGCTTTCTTCTCCAGCACCGATGACACCACGTTCGCGCTGGTTTGGACAGATATGTCGCAGGTCACGTTGCGGTGCCGTTGACTGAATTCCCTGAGGGTTTCATCCAGCGGCGGGAAGATTACATGGCTGGCCAGGCGTATCCGCACATGGCCGCGTATCTCGTCCTCTATATCCCTCAGTTCCACAGTCAGTCGGGCGATGGTGCCATGGATCTCAAGCGCTTCGCGGTAGAGTCCCTGCCCCGCATCCGTAACCCGGAAATGGCTCGGCCCGCGGTCGATGAGGCGCTTGCCGATGCTCGTCTCCAGCCGTTTGAGTGCATTGCTGACACTCGGTTGTTTTAGCAAAAGCCGGTCTGCCGCCGCAGTGATGCCGCCTTCCTGAACGATCGCGATGAAGGTGCGCAACAGGTTCCAGTCCAGCTCCCGCGCGAGCCGTTCACTGTCGTCCACCCGGGGCAGATCCATAGACCATTCCTCAAATCAATGACCGTAATTTTCATTATCTATTGGAACAATGGCTGAGCCTGATGAAGATTTCCACCTAGATCGAGAGCCGCATGAGTGGCCTCCGAGAAGAGCCGTAAATCGGCCGTTCGAAACAGGGTCGCGTATCGTTGGGGACATTTCAGGTGAGCGCATTGCGTAGCAAGGCCATGAGGCCGTGGTGGCTCTTGTCACCGGCACTGGTCACGATCACACTTCTTGTGGTCGTGCCGATGTCGCTGATCCTGATTTATTCCTTTTATATCAATATCGATCTCGGCGTGGACCAGCCCGCTTTCTCGTTCGAGAACTGGTCGGAACTGTTCACCGACAGCTACTACCATGTGGCCATCTGGAAGACGTTCCGGCTCTCCGTCATCGTCACCGTTCTGGCGGCCCTGCTCGGCTACATCCCGGCCTATTTCATCGCCAACACCACCTACAAGCACAAATGGTTGCTGCTCCTGCTGTTGATCCTGCCCTTCTGGGTCAGCTTCATCATCCGGACGCTCTCCTGGATCCACATCATGGGCAATCAGGGCGCCATCAACGGTGTGTTGCTCTGGCTTGGAGTGATCGACGAGCCACTGCAAATGATGTTCAACGAGTTCGCGGTCATTGTCGGCTTCATCCATGTCTTCCTGCCCTACATGATCCTCAACGTTTATGTCAGCCTTGAAGGGATCGACCGGAACCTTGTGCCCGCCGCACGGACTCTCGGTTGCTCACCCTGGCAGGCTTTCCGTGAGGTCACGCTGCCATTGTCCACGCCAGGCCTGGCCGCAGGCAGCCTGCTGGTCTTCGTGCTCACCGCCGGCAGCTACGTGACCCCCCTCATTCTCGGTGGCCCGAACGACTTCCTGTACGGCAACCTGATCTATGATTCGATCCTGTCCGAGCTGAATTGGCCGATGGGCGCGACCCTTTCCTTCACCCTGCTGGTTCTGCTCGGCCTCGTGGTTGTCCTCTACAGCCGACTCATGGGCATGAACCAACTCTACAAAGCCTTAGGGTGAGGAGAGAGCCATGGGTTGGAACCTGATCCGTCTCTATGCGATCGCCGTTTATGTCTTCATGTTCGCGCCGGTCGCGGTGGTCCTGCTGCTGGCCTTCAACAGCTCCCAGTTCGGCGGCTTCCCGATCGAGGGCTTCAGCCTGCAGTGGTTCGAGAAGCTGTACGAAAACGAGGCGATCGTCCGCGCATTCAAGACCTCGTTCGTGCTCGGGATCGGCACCGCCATCCTGGCGACCACGATCGGCATTCTCGCGTCCCTCGCCCTCGTCAGATACCGCTTCCCGGGCAAGGCATGGATCACCACTTTCCTGATCTCTCCGGTGCTGGTACCGGAGACGGTCCTTGCCGTCGGCCTGCTGCTGTTCCTGCGCTGGCTGTCGATGCCGCGATCCTTCGCTCTGCTGCTGATCGGTCACACGATCATCGCCCTGCCCTTTGTCGTCCTCGTCGTCCAAGCCCGCCTTGTCGGCATCCGTAAGGACTATGAGGAGGCGGCGCTCAGCCTCGGCGCCAATCCGCTACAGACCTTCTTCCAGATCACGTTGCCACTGCTGATGCCGGCCGTGTTCGCCGGCGCGCTGTTCGCCTTCACGATTTCCTTCGACAACATCACCGCGACAATCTTCTGGCGCCCGGCCGGCTCCGAGACCGTACCGACGCAGATCTTCGGCATGCTGCGCAATTCCGTCAGCCCGGAAATCAATGCCCTTGGTTTCGTCATGATCGTCATCACCGTCGGCGTACCGCTCATGGCGGGCGGACTCGCCCGGTACTTCACGCGCAAACAACGATAATCCGCCATCACATGAACAGAGGAGAAACAACGATGAAAATCAGCTCAACAAAGCGATACGAGACCCTGCGCGAGCGCATGGGCAACGGCGACATGGACCGCCGCTCTTTCATGGCGCTGCTCGGCTATGCCGGCTTGGCCGCCGGTGTCGCAGGCGGCAGCATGACCGCTCTCAGCCGGCACGCCATGGCCGCCGGAACCGACATCTATTTCGAAGGTTGGGGCGGCGTCGTCAGCGAGGCCCTGCGCAAGCATGCCTTCGATCCCTATACGGCAAAGAGCGGCAACAAGGTCATTGATTCGGCTTTCGGTGGCGAGTCCGAAGTGCTGACCAAGATCAAGGCTGCCGGCTCTATCGACGGCCACAACATGCTGCATTCCTCCGGTGTGAGCTGGTATCAGCGCTGGGTCGACAACGGTTATGGCAGCGAGCTGAACGAGGCCAACATCCCGAACATGGTCAACGTGATGGACGCCATCATCAAGCCGTTCCGGGCCATCACGCCGAACAGCCTTTCCGCCGTCCCATACGACTACGGAACCACGGGCATCGCCTACAACACCAAGTATGTGACCAAGAAAGAAGCCGAGGCGCTCGGTGCCAACCTGCTGCTCAAGAAAGAGCTGAAGGGCAAGATCGGCGGTTGGGGCGGCGACTGGGCGAACCGTGCCTGGTACGGCGCGCTGCAATCCAATCAGGATCCGAACAACATTCAGGATTGGGACGCGGTCTGGGAGAAGGCCCGCGAGCATCGCGGCCTGATCGTCAAATACTGGGAGTCCGGCGCCGAGCTGATGGATCTCCTCGCCAAGGAAGAGATCTACGTCACCGAAGCCTGGTCCGGCCGTGTCGCCGCCCTGCAGGCACAAGGTCATCCGATCGGCTATCTCGACCCGAAGAACGGCCTCGCCTGGATGGAAAGCATGTTCGTGCTCAAGGGCTCGCCGATGGCCGACGCCGAAGAGTTGCTGAACTTCATGCTGGCACCGGAAACCGCGCTCGCGGTCGCCGAAGGACAGAAATACCCGTCCTCGCTCGATCCGAACAAGATTGCCATGTCCGACACGATCAAGGGTCTGCCGGCCTTCGATCCGACCGGCAAACTGGAAGGCCTCGTGTTCCGCGATCCGACGACCTGGAACCCGGTCGAAAAAGCGCAGAAGAAGCAGTGGAACCGCCTGAAGAAAGGCGCCTGAGCCTTTCATCCAACATCCCGGCCGGCCTCTCCGGAGGCCGGCTGGACCCGCTGGAACAGTCTATAAAGCGAGGAATGGTCAGTGGCCCAGGTTGAACTTGTCGGCATTCGGAAGGCCTTCGGCACCGTTGTCGCGGTCGAAGACGCGAACATCACCTTCGAGGAAGGCTCCTTCACCACGCTGTTGGGACCATCCGGCTGCGGGAAGACAACCTTGCTGCGGATGATCGCGGGGCTCGAATTCCCCACGACCGGCGACATCCTGGTCGGTGGGCGACGGGTGAACGACGTGCCCATCCACAAACGCAACCTTGGCCTCGTGTTCCAGAATTATGCGCTGTTTCCGCACAAGACCATCGGCGAGAACATCGCCTTCGGCCTGAAATACCGCGGCGTGCCGAAAGAGGATGCCCGCAAGAAGGTTACCGAGGCCCTGAACATCGTCCGCCTTCCCGGTGTCGAGGAACGTTTCCCGACACAGCTGTCCGGCGGCCAGCAGCAGCGTATCGCGCTTGCCCGGGCCATCGTCGTCGAGCCGGACGTGCTGCTGCTCGACGAGCCGCTCTCGGCCCTTGATGCGAACCTGCGCGAGGAAATGCGGGTTGAGTTGAAAGCCATCCAGAACCGCATCGGCGTCACCACGATCTTCGTTACCCACGACCAGTCCGAGGCGCTGGCCATGTCCGACAGGATTGTGGTCATGAGCGCCGGCAGGGTCGAACAAATCGGCACACCGGAGCTGGTCTATAACCGCCCAGCCTCGGAATTCGTCACGACCTTCCTTGGCAACGCCAACATTCTTTCCGGCACTGTAAAGACCCTGAACGACGGCATCGCCGAGGTCGAGGTCCCCGCTCTCGGCAGCATCTTCGCCATGCTGGAAGCAAGTGAGAGCCAGCCTCTGAAAAGCGGAACGCCGGTCAAACTGTCGATAAAGGCCGAGAAACTGGCACTGGAAGACCAACGCTCAGCTGACGCGCACGATACCGTGCTGACAGCGCAGGTGCGGGATGTCGATTACCAGGGTCAGGTGGCCCGCTACTTCCTGCAGGCGGGCAATCAGTCCCTGCAGGCGATCAATCAGATCGACGAACGCCCGCATACAGTCGGTAAAGAGGTCGCAATCCGGATCCGCGCCCGAGACTGCGTCATTCTGCCGGTGTGAGATCTCGAAGCGAGCACCGAGCGGACGCTCGAACTCCCCTGCCAGGGCCAAAGCGAGGCCGCGAAACTTGACAGATTTCCGTCAAAATACGATCAAAAGAACAAAGTATTGGAAAGCACTGTTTCTCGATGACGAAGTCAATTGCCCTTCGCAGTTCCCAACCACGGCGAATGTCCCGCGAGGAGAAATCCCGCGAAACCTATAGGCTGATACTGGAATCTGCAGCGCAGGTGGTTGGAAGCGAGGGTTACGCAGACGCATCGATTTCGAAAATCACCCAGCTCGCCGGCATCGCGCAGGGGACTTTCTACAACTACTTCAGATCACGCCAGGACGTCCTGAACAAGCTCCTGCCCTACATGGGCCGGCAGATGCTCGATCACATCGCCACCTCGCTGCCGCGCGCCCTGACCGGCTCGGAGCGCGAAAAAGCACGTCTTCTGGCGTTCCTGGAATATCTCAACACCCATCCCGCATTCTACCGCATCCTCTATGAGGCTGAAGTATTCGCGCCGGAAGCCCATGCGGAACATTTCCGCGTGCTGGTCAGTGGCTACAAGGGCTCGCTCGACCGTGCGGTCGAACGCGGCGAGATTCAGGGGTTCGACGAGGCCGAACTGGAGGCCGTGATCTATATGCTGCTCTCAGCACGGTCCTACATTTCGATGCACTACGCACGGGACGACAATGGTCGGGCCAAGGCGGTACCCGCGCACGTGATCCAAGCCTATATGAAGATCCTTACCCGCGGGCTTTTCTCGCCCAGTTGAGGCTCAAGCACGTCAGATACCAGGCGCTTCAGATTGCGAGATAACGCTTTGTAATCGCCTCATTGGCCCGCAGACCGGCAATCGTATCGCGGTAGACGATATGCCCCTTGTCGATCACCGCTGCATCCTCGGAAATGCCGAGGCAGAAATGCATGTTCTGCTCCGCAAGCACGATGGTCACGCCCGTGTCCCGCAGGGTGCGGATCAGACTGCCGATGGCCTGAACGATGATCGGAGCCAACCCCTCCGAAGGCACATCCAGCAGCAGGACCTCGGGCCCCATGCCGGCGGCATGGCGCGGCACCGAGCGCTCGGCCGTCACCGAACTGATAGTCACGATTGAGCCGCCACGGCGCTGGTTGACGTAGCGGCGGTCTCGCGGTCCATTACGAAGCCCTCATACCCGTTCGCGGCGATCCGGTCGCAGATCGCACGGTACCGCGCCATGCCGCCGGCATAGGGCATGAAGACTCTCGGCTTGCCGGGCACATTCGCACCCAGGTACCAGGAATGCCCCGCTTGCGGCAGCAAGGTGGCGTTGGCGACGTCATTGACATGCTCGACCCAGTCCGTGACTGCCTGCTCGGCTGGCTCGATCCGCTCGACACCTTTCTTCTCCGCCTGCTCAATGCAGTCGGTTACCCATTCAACATGCTGCTCGATCGCAACCGGCATGTTGCATAGCACCGACGGACTGCCCGGCCCGGTGATGGTGAACATGTTAGGGAAACCCGCGACCTGAAGCCCAAGATAGGTGCGCGGCCCAGCTTCCCAGGCAGTGTTCAAGGAAACCCCGTCACGACCGACGATGCCCAATTTGAGCAACGAGCCCGTCATCGCATCAAAACCGGTGGCGAAAACGATGACGTCGAGCTCGTATTCCTTCTCGGTCGTCCGTATTCCCTTCTCGGTAATCTCGACGATTGGGGTTTTGCGCAGGTTCACGAGGCTGACATTGTCGCGGTTAAATGCCTCGAAATAGCCGGTATCGATCGGCGGACGCTTGGTCGCGAAAGGATGGTCGATATCGGACAGCGCCTCTGCTTTCTGGGGATCCGACACGATCTCGCGGATCTTACCCTTAAGAAACTCGGCCGCCGTGTCATTCGCCGCCTTGTCGAGCAGCAGATCCTGGAACACCGCCCTGAACCGCAATCCGCCAACCTCCCAGGCCTTTTCGTAGATCGCGCGTCGTTCCTCGGCGGACACATCGAACACATTGCGCTCCTCCATCAGGAACGGGTGGCCGTTGGTCGAGGCATGCATGGTCCTACGGATTTCGTCAGTGTTCTTCTTTGCCCAAGCCTTGAACTCGGAAGACAGCGGGCCGTTCTGTGCCGGGATGCTGTAGTTGGCTGTGCGCTGGAAGACCGTCAGGTGCTGCGCCTCGGCAGCGATCACCGGCACCGCCTGGATACCGGTCGACCCGGTGCCGACCTGCCCGACCCGCTTGCCGGTAAGATCCACGCCTTCATGCGGCCACTGGCCGGTATGGTACCATTGGCCCTGAAAGCGATCCCGGCCCGGAATATCGGGTACGTTCGCCGATGACAGACAGCCGACTGCGGTGATCAGGTACTTCGCCGTAAAAGTCTCGCCGCTTTCAGTCTCGACCAGCCATCGATTTGCCGCCTCATCATAACGCGCCGCGGTGACCGTCGTGTTGAGCTGGATGTCCCGCTTCAGGTCCAGCTTGTCGGCGGCAAAATTCAGGTAGCGCACGATCTCCGGCTGCTGCGGATACCGTTCGGACCATTCCCACTCCTGCAGCAAGGCGTCGGAAAAGTAATAGCTGTATGAATGGCTCTCGGAATCGCACCGCGCACCGGGATAGCGGTTCCAGTACCAGGTCCCACCAACACCATCGCCACGCTCCAGGACACGGGCCTTCAGCCCCAGCCGGTCACGCAACAGGTGAAGCTGATACATGCCCGAGAACCCGGCGCCGACGATCACCGCATCAAGATGGCGGTTATCTTGCGGGTCGGCTGCCTGAAGTCTGGCAAGTGTCGATCCATCACTCATGACTGTCCCTTTTCCTCCGTCGTCTTCAACGAATAATGAACCAACGTTCATTTTTCAGCAAGCCGAGGATCGACCGACCCTTTGCATGACTGTCATCGCTATGAAGATTGTAATTGAGATGGTCCGATGAGAGCAGAGCCGGGTAAAGAAAGACCTCTGAGGCGACGAAAAACCCAACCTACGGATATAATAGTATTCTCTTACAGATCTTAGCGACCCGACGGGAAACCGTCACAGTATCTAAATGGCGGGCGAACATGAGCATATGGCGGCGGACTGACAGCATCGAAGCGCAGATCCTCTCGTACAGTGGCCTCGCCGAAGCCCTGAGGATCGGACGTGCCCCCGACACCACGCGCATCCGGAATGTTCCAGAGAGATCCCGCCGGGTAATGCGGACGAACGTAATATCCAACGTCGACTGCGGCGCGCTCCGCGCCGTGGAGGGCTGATCCGTGCGTTTCACCCTCGACCAACTCAGAGCTTTCCTGGCCGTCGCGCGCACGGGTAACGTACGCCGGGCCGCGGAGGAGTTGCATCTGACCCAGCCAGCCGTAACCGCCCGTATAAAGACGTTGGAGGCAGCACTGGGAGTGGAATTGTTCGATCGTTCCGCCTCGATGCGCCCGACCAAAAACGGAGCAGCACTGATCGGTTACGCGGAGCAGTATCTGAAGCTGAACAGTCTCATCCAGAGAGATGTCGGCCGACCGGACGGCATGCAGTCTCTCTTTCGGATCGGCGTGTCCGAAACCATCGTGCAATCCTGGCTCCCCGAGTTTATCACAACGCTCAGAGCGGAATTTCCCCGGCTGACCGTCGAGATTGATGTCGACATTTCACGCACGCTCCGAGAGAGACTTTTCGCCAATGCGATAGATCTTGCACTCCTCATGGGACCAATTTCAGATTACCGGGTCGAAAACATTCCTCTCCCCGACTACCAGATGACATGGTTTCGCTCGCCATCGCTGTCCGTCAGCGATCCTGCCGCTGGCGCGCCTGTCATTACATTCGCCCGGGACACCAGGCCTTTTCGTCTGCTTAAGGAAACGCTTCTGGAACGCTGCGGACCTGGTGCGGTCATCTTCCCGTCCTCTTCACTTTCTGCCTGTTTCCGGCTGGTTGCAGCCGGGCTTGGCATCGGAGCCTTGCCGCTTTCACTTGCAGCGGACTATCTGACTTCAGGGCAGGTCGAACAATTTGATCCCGGCTGGACGCCAGAACCGCTGAGCTTCACGGCCTCTTTTCTCGCTGCGCCCGAGGTCTCTGTGACCGGTCGGGCGGCTGAGATCGCGCAGATGGTTGCCACGGCATATGATAAAAATTAGTGATCAAATCAGCGCAAAATAACTAATTTGAACCTGATCAAACGTGCAGCCTACTGTTCTTCCGACGCAGGAGGCAGCAATGCACGCATACGGCGACGCTTCAAATCCAACCTACGACGATCTCGCTGGCCGCGACGTGGAAACGGTGCGGGCGGCAATCAGGGCCGGCGCCTATCGCGGTCACACAGCAGGTCTCGCCTCTGGAAAACTTCAGGTAAATCTCGCGATCCTTCCAGTAGGTCTCGCGCCCGATTTCGAAGCATTCTGCCGGCGGAACCCGCAGCCTTGTCCCTTGGTGGGTATGACCAAAGCTGGGAACCCGCTATGGCCGGAGCTCGGCGACATCGACGTCCGGACGGATACGCCATCCTACAATATCTACCGAGACGGCAACCTGATTGAATCCGTTCCCGACCTGAACGCGGTTTGGCGTGACGACCTCGTGGCCTTTGCGATCGGCTGCTCCTTTACCTTCGAGACGGCACTTATTGCCGCCGGTGTGCCCATGGCACATATCGAGGCCGATACGACCGTCCCGATGTACCGCACAAATATCGAAACGATACCCGCCGGCCCCTTCGGCGGCGGCATGGTTGTCTCACTGCGTTACGTGGCGCCGGACCAGGTCGATTTGGCACGAGAAACCACCGCCCGGTTCCCTTGGGCACATGGCGCACCGGTCCATGTCGGGGATCCGGCCGAGATCGGCATCAAGGACGTCCACGCGCCCGACTGGGGCGATCCACCTGTCAGCACCGAGGGCGTGCCGATGTTCTGGGCCTGCGGCGTGACGCCTCAGAATGCCCTCGCAGAAGCCCGCCCGCCCCTCTGCATCACCCACACGCCCGGGCGGATGCTGATCACGGACATCGACGACCAGACCAACAGTTTTATTGCGTGACCACTAACAAAACAGGGAGACAAAAAATGAGAAAACTAAGAGCTTTAGGCGCGGCGCTCGCCATCTCGGCAGGCTTGTCCGCCACCGGTCCGGCGGTTGCCGACGGTCCGACGGTCATCAAGGCCGTGGGAACCTGGGGCAGCCTGACGAATTATCAGAAACATGAGGGTCCGTTCTGGAACGAGCGCATCGCCAAGGCTTCCGGCGGATCCATCATCGGTGAGATCAAGCCGCAGACCGAGCTTGGCCTGAAGGGCTTCGAGATCATGCGGCTCGTGAAGAACGGCGTGTTCGATTTCGCCTTCGGGCTTCCGGGCTATGTCGCGGCGGAGAATGCCGTGTTCGAGGGCGCCGATCTTTCCTCCGTCACCCAGGACATCGAGACCGAGCGCAGTGTGGCGAAAGCCTATTACCCGATCCTCGAGAAAGCCTTCGCCGAGATCTACAACGCCAAGCTTCTGATGCTCTATCCGTTCCCCAGCCAAACGCTCTGGTGCAACGCCGAGGTGAACGGGATCAAGGATCTCAAGGGCAAGAAGGTCCGGGTCTATGCCACCACCCTCGGCGACTTCGTCGAAGGTGTCGGCGGCACCTCCGTCACCGTGCCGTTCGCAGAAGTCATCCCGGCGCTCGAGAAGGGCGTGGTCGATTGCGGTATCACCGGAACCATGTCCGCCTACAAGGCAAAATGGCACCAGGTCGCAACCCACGCCTACACGCTTCGGGTTGGCTGGGGCCTCGCCTTCGGCGCCATGAACATGAACAAGTGGAATGCCATGGGCGCTGAGAAGCAGGCACTGCTGCAGAAGGAACTGGCCATTCTGAACGATCAGATGTGGACCGAGACCGCGGCCGAAGACGACGTCGCAATCAGCTGCATCACCGGCGGCAAGTGCGACATCGGGGAGCCTGGTGCGATGAAGCTGGTGAAACCGTCTGCCGACGACCTCGCCCTGCGCGACACCATCGCGACTGACGTCGTCCTGGCCCGCTGGGCCGAGCGCTGCGGCGCCGACTGTGCGGCCGACTGGAACAAGACTGTCGGCAAGATCCTCGGGCTGACGGCAAAAGCCAAATAAACTGACTTTCGCCGGCGCCGGGCAAAACCCGGCGCCGGCCGATGGTGCCACAATCAACACCGATCCGCTCTCGAGGAGGACCCTTCATGCTTCGCCTGATTGACGCCGCACACAAGCTGTCCCGCTGGCTTGTCTGGCTCGGTGGCGCGCTGATCCTCGGGTCGGCCTTTCTGGTGACCCTGGAAGTGATCCTGCGCAAGTTCTTCAACACATCGATCGCAGGCGCCGATGAAATCTCCGGCTACGCCTTCGGCGTGGCGACCTCTCTGGGTCTTGCCTTCGCACTCTTCGAACGCGCGCATATCCGGGTGGACGCACTCTTCCTGGTGCTTCCACGTCCCGTGCGAATGTTCCTGAATTTCTTCGGCCTCGCCCTGCTCATCGGTTTTGCCGGGATCGTGACCTGGATGGCCTGGGGGCTCGTCGCTGACACGCTGCAATACGGCTCCCGGTCGATCACCCCGATGCGCACACCACTCGCCATCCCGCAGATCCCATGGCTTGCAGGCTGGGTCTTCTTCGTCGCCTGCGGCGCGTTGCTCTTTGTCGGCACGCTGTTCGCAACGCTCACCGGGAAAATGGCCGAAGCGGAGCGGCGAATCGGCGTGAAGACCCTGGACGAACAGATCAAAGACGAGACGGCCTGATGCTTACCAAGACGCTTCTGATCCTTCTGGGCCTTATCGCCCTCGCCGTCCCGGTCGCCGCCGCGCTGGGCTGGCTCGGCCTCACCCTGCAGTACCTCGATAGCCCGATGCCGCTGCACCGCGCACTCGGCGACATGGTCTGGCAGACAGGAACCGACTTCCTGCTGGTTGCGATCCCCATGTTCATCCTGCTCGGGGAAATCCTGCTTCGCTCCGGGGTTGCCGCCAAAATGTACGCTGGCATCGTCACCTGGCTCGGCTGGCTGCCGGGCGGGCTGATGCATGCCAATACCGGCTCCTGCGCGCTCTTCGCCGCGACCTCCGGCTCCTCTGTCGCCACCGCAGCAACCATCGGCACAGTGGCGATCCCGGAAATCGAGAAACGAGGCTACAATGAGCGCCTTTTCCTCGGCACCATTGCTGCCGGCGGCACGCTCGGCATTCTCATCCCCCCGTCCATCAACCTGATCCTCTTCGGTCTGCTGACGGACACCTCTGTCCCGGAGCTGTATCTCGCCGGCTTTCTTCCCGGCTTCCTGCTCGCCGCGCTCTTCATGGTCACCGTCATCGTGCTCTGCATCGCGAAACCCGCTTGGGGTGGAGAACCTGTGGTTGCCACATGGGCAGAACGGGTCGCCGCCCTGCCCTCTCTGCTGCCGCCGATCGGCATCTTCCTCGTCGTCGTCGGCTCGATCTATGCCGGCATTGCGACACCGACAGAAGCCGCCGCGCTGGGCGTCGTCGCAGCGCTCGGGCTTTCGGCTGCGAACGGCTCTCTCTCGCTGGATATGATCCGCGCGGCAATCGAGGGGACCATGCGGACAACCTCGATGATCCTGCTGATCATTCTTGCCGCCGTATTTCTGAACTTTGTTCTGTCTGTCATCGGCCTGACCCAGGCGCTTGCAGATTTCGTCACCGGTCTCGGTCTCTCGCCGATGCAGACCATGCTGATGCTGATCGCGGTTCTGATTGTCGTCGGCTGCTTCATGGAGACGCTTTCCATGCTTCTCACCGTCGCGCCGCTGATCACACCGATCGTGATAACGCTCGGGTTCGACCCGGTCTGGTTCGGGATCCTGCTCATGGTCCTGCTGGAGACCGCGCTTATCACGCCCCCGATCGGCATCAATCTCTATGTCGTTCAGGGCGTACGAGAGCGGGGCGAATTGAGTGACGTCATGATCGGAGCAGCGCCTTTTGTCTTGACGATGTTTGCGATGATCGCTGTGCTGTTGTTGTTTCCTGATGTCGCTCTCTGGCTCCCCAGCCTCTTCTACTAAGCAACCATCTACCTATCCAAACTCTCTTAAATCGTGCGCAAGAAGCGCAACGGAGGAATTCTGTGATGTGGCAATTCTGGGTCGACCGCGGCGGCACCTTCACCGATATCGTGGCACAGAAACCAGACGGGACCCTCGTCACCCACAAGCTGTTGTCCGAAAACCCCGAGCGCTACAGAGACGCCGCCGTTCAGGGTATCCGGGACCTTCTGGGATTGACCAAAGGCGACCCTGTCCCCGCGGGCACCATAGACTCCGTGAAGATGGGAACGACCGTTGCCACCAATGCCCTCCTCGAGCGCAAGGGCGACCGCACCCTGCTCCTCATCACCGAGGGCTTCGGCGATCTCCTCAGGATCGGGCACCAGGCGCGCCCGCGGATCTTCGACCTGCACATCACGCTGCCGGAACTGCTCTATGAACGGGCCGTTGAAGTTCATGAGCGGCTAGATGCCCATGGCGAGACCGTGACACCGCTCGACGAGGAAAGTGCGCGTACGGCGCTCAGAACGGCGAAGGCTGACGGCATCGACAGTGTCGCCATCGCCTTCATGCACAGCTACCTCAATCCGGTGCATGAGGCCCGTATCGCCGCCATCGCCGCCGAGGAAGGCTTTGGGCAGATCAGCGCATCGCACGAGGTCTCACCGCTGATGAAACTCGTCCCGCGTGGCGACACGACTGTGGTTGACGCCTATCTCTCGCCGATCCTCCGCCGCTATGTGAACCAGGTTTCCGACGCTCTCGGCGGCGAGGGAAAGCTGATGTTCATGCAATCGAACGGCGGCCTGACGGACGCTACGCTGTTTCAGGGCAAGGACGCGATCCTGTCCGGGCCGGCCGGCGGCGTCGTCGGCATGGTGAAGACCGGCGCGCTTGCCGGTTATGACCGCCTGATCGGATTCGATATGGGCGGCACCTCGACGGATGTCTGCCACTATGCCGGAACCTACGAGAGGTCCTTCGAGACCGAAGTCGCGGGTGTCCGCATGCGGGCTCCGATGATGAACATTCACACGGTGGCAGCAGGCGGCGGATCGATCCTGCATTTCCGCGACGGACGCTTCCAGGTCGGCCCGGACAGTGCCGGCGCCGATCCGGGTCCCGCCTGCTACCGGCGTGGCGGACCGCTGACCGTGACCGACTGCAACGTGATGCTCGGCAAACTGCAGCCGTCGCATTTTCCCGCCGTCTTTGGGCCCGATGCGGATCAGCCGCTGGATGCCGCCATCGTGCGGGAGAAATTCGAAGCCCTCTCCAGCGAAATTGCCGCCGAAACAGGCGCTGCCGCCCGGACACCGGAAGACCTCGCCGAGGGATTCCTGCGGATTGCCGTGGAAAACATGGCGAATGCGATCAAGAAGATCAGCGTCCAACGCGGATACGACGTCACGAAATACACGCTGCAATGCTTTGGCGGCGCCGGCGGTCAGCATGCCTGTGCCGTTGCGGACGCCCTCGGCATGCAGACCGTCTTCGTGCACCCCTTCGCCGGCGTGCTCTCTGCCTATGGCATGGGGCTGGCGGAGATCCGCGCCCTGCGTGAGCGCCAGTTCGATGCGCCGATCTCTTCAGTCGCCGCAGCGGAGGTCGCGCTGAAGGAGGCCGCCGACGAGGCCGTCGCAGAGGTCGAGAGACAGGGTGTCGCCAGGATGGCGATCCGCGTTGAGCGACGGGCGCATCTGCGCTATCGCGGCTCGCACCAGGCCTTGGAAGTCCCGTTCGGCGACGAGGCTGCATTGCGTGCGGGATTCGAAGTCGCGCACCGGGCCCGCTTCGGCTTTGCCGCAGGTGAGCGGGAGCTGGTTTTCGAGGCACTCGCCGTGGAGGCCGTCGGCGGCGCGGCGGAAATCACCGCCGAGACATTTCCGACCGGCGACGGCACGCCGTCTTCCGTCGATCAGATCGACAGCCATTTTGGTGGCCCGGCGACGCCGCTCTATGACCGTGAAAGCATGACAACCGGTCAGACCGTCGACGGGCCGGCAATCATCAAGGAGCCGACAGGCACCAATGTGATTGAACGGGGCTGGCAAGCCGCGGTCGACGAATGGGGCCATCTCATTCTCACGCGCACCGTTCCGATGATCCGGGCGGAAGCTGTCGGCTCCCGCGCCGATCCCGTGATGCTCGAGGTATTCAACAATCTCTTCATGTCCATTGCCGAGCAGATGGGCGCGACCCTGGCGAACACGGCCTATTCGGTGAACATCAAGGAACGGCTCGATTTCTCCTGCGCTCTCTTCGGGCCGGGCGGCGACCTCGTCGCGAATGCGCCGCACGTGCCGGTGCACCTCGGATCCATGTCCGAATCCATCCGCACCGTGATCCGGCTCAACCCGGATATGAAGGAGGGCGACGTTTACGTCCTCAATGCGCCGTTCAACGGCGGCACACACCTTCCCGACGTGACCGTCGTCACACCTGTCTTCGATCATGGCACGCCGATCTTCTATGTCGCTTCCCGCGGCCACCATGCGGATATCGGCGGCAAGACGCCCGGCTCAGCGCCGCCCGACAGCCGTCATATCGAAGAAGAAGGCGTGCTGATCGACAATTTCAAGATGATCGACGGCGGCCGGTTCCGGGAGGCCGAAACACGGGCTCTGCTTGCGTCCGGCCCCTATCCGTGCCGGAACATCAATGAGAACATGGCGGATCTTGCCGCCCAGGTGGCGGCGAACGAGACCGGTGCCCGGGAAGTCGCGAAGATGATCGCGCAGTTCGGACTCGAAACTGTGCATGCCTATATGGGGCACGTGCAGGACAATGCCGAGGAATGCGTACGGCGCGTGATCGACGCCCTGAAGGACGGCTCTTTCGACTACGAACTTGATAATGGCTCCTTCATCCGCGTCGCCGTCAGGGTTGATCATGAGCGGCGTTCGGCGGAGATCGACTTCACTGGCACGGCGTCGAACGCCTTGAACTACAACGCCCCGCTCGCGGTGTGTCACGCCGTTGTCCTCTATGTATTCCGGACCCTTGTCGGCGCGCCTATTCCGCTGAACGAAGGCTGCTTCAAGCCGCTGAAGATCATCGCCCCTGAGGGCTCGATGGTGAATGCCCGCTACCCCTCGGCGGTTATTGCCGGCAACACCGAAGTCAGCCAGCTTGCCTGCAATGCACTAATGGGCGCACTCGGCGCGATGGCGGGCTCACAGGCGACGATGAACAATTATGTCTGGGGCAACGACCGTATCCAGAACTACGAAACGATCTGCGGCGGCACGGGTGCAGGCCCGGGCTTTGACGGCTGCTCGGCCGTACAGACACATATGACCAATACACGGGGGACGGACCCTGAGGTCCTGGAACATCGCTTCCCCGTGCGGCTCGAAGAATGGTCGATCCGGCGCGGCTCGGGCGGCACTGGGCGCTGGCATGGCGGGGACGGGATTACCCGCAAGATGCGCTTTTTCGAAGACATGACGGTCACGACGCTCTGCTCGCATCGACGCGTTCCGCCCTTCCCCGGGCCGGGCGGCGGCCCCGGCGAAGTGGGCCGCGAATGGATCGTCAGAGCTGACGGAAGCCGCGTCGAGCACGGCGGCAACGATCAGAACGAGGTCCATGCCGGCGACCTGTTCGTCATGCAGACCCCGTCCGGCGGCGGCTGGGGAACGCCGTCATCCTGATAGGATCCAGGTATGGTGCTGAGGATTGATTTAACAGGAGCCGGCTTAGCTGGCTCCTGTTCATCTCTTGTTGAACTTCGCCGGTCATTTTAGTGCTTAGAATGCAAAAACGGCCCAGCCTGGAATGGCTAAGCCGTTGATATAGTGTTTAGTTTGGTTGCGGGGGTAGGATTTGAACCTACGACCTTCAGGTTATGAGCCTGACGAGCTACCGGGCTGCTCCACCCCGCGC